>DNVL01000029.1 GCA_003507515.1 Legionella sp. | reverse complement strand
TTCTGCGAGAGTCTTAACGGCCGAATGCGCGACGAACTGCTCAATGAATGCCTGTTCTTCGGGCTCGATCATGCACGAACGAAAATCGCGGCATAGGTTGACGACTACAACCTGCGACGTCCTCACTCAGCGCTCGGATACATCCCGCCGGCTTCCTACGCCGCCAGTCTCATCACCGCCGCGCAATCCCGCGCAAAAACCGCCGAGGCTCTAATCGTCAATGGATGACAAAGCCGTGGCAGGTCATAGGGTATGATGCGGTTCCCCTGTGTCGAGCCTGATGGACATCCTTCCGAGCGACCGTGCTGTGGCCCGCGACATGATCCTGGCGGGCTGTAGCGCGCCGCTGGGTTCCAAGGCGAAGGTTGCCCGGGAGCGCACCGCCAACAGTGTCATGGATGCGCTGGTCGCACGGCTATTCGACCAAGTGGAGATTCAGAGACCAGAATTGAACACGACGTATATCATTGAAAATAACGTAAAACTAAAAGATATGGCTGGCAGTGAAGTTCTTTCGGGAAAAATCACTTAGTCAGGCATTTTTGAATCTTATGAATAACACTCAAATCGACTCGTTCGTCGAATTTCCGCGCAAAGAGATAATCATTCGAAAGATTCATCAAAAAATCATAATCTTCAATTGTAAACGTTTTGGGTGAGTTGCCAACACCATGTCGCCAATCAATCAGTCGCAAATTGCTTTTTGATGTATCAATATTTATATTTTTTTCTTGTATTAATTTCATTATTTCTGTCTGCATAAAAACTTCGTCACAGGCAAGGGTCATTCTATACTGACGAAGAATTCTCTCACGTGATTTTAGAATAAGTCTAGCGGTGTTGTTTGTTATCGAGAAAAGTGCAGATCCGAGATAATAATTATCATTATTTCGTTTTATGCGAAAACTACTCTGTAGTTTAGCGAATAAATGATTCGCATATCGGAGTAGCTTGCTGTTTCTATACCCCTTAAATCCAGTGAATAAATGGAAGTGATTTGCTTTATACTCTGCAAAATCGTGCGCCCTATCCTTAATGTCAATGAATTCTAATCCGTTATTTTTTTCAAAAAAATCATGAATAATGTCTTGAGTCTTTATAGGAAGATCTGCGCCTTGCATAAAATGATAATACTCATATGATTGTTTTTCTGTAGCTGTACTCAATAGATCTAGTGTCACTTTGATTTGGCTATGATGCCCCCATTTAACAGAGGTGCGTTCAATCAGGTATATCCGTGAGAATCTGACGAGTGATAAAAATTCCAACGGCTCAAAGTCCCTTGAGTCCGCGTCAATATGAAGAAATATATCATTTCGATTATCATCGATTAATTTTATTGCTGCCCTAAGGCAGCAATAATTGTCGTGGGCAGCTATGAGATAAGCGTGACGTTTCACTTTAGTAACGCCTTAATATCATGCATTGAACAAATTAATTTTTTCGATTGACGGTTTTGCATACAGTTTGTTGTACATTAAACAGTTTAACTCAAGAAGACCTTTAATATCTGTTCTATTAACTACAGATATATTATAAAGATCAAAACCATTGGATTCATAAAAATCAAGAGATTCTGTGTAGTGAGGCATATCCTTATGCAAAGGAAATATTGACAGCTCGCTTTGAATTCCGTGAATTCTATTCATGCATCCGGCGCTTCCGTGAAATACTTCAAGATCGAAACCCTGAGTATCCATTTTTAGAAAAATTCGTGATGATTCGTTTATTCTTGGTAATTTATGGATAAACTCATCGAGTCTGAATAATCTAACATCTTCCTTTTGATATATTCCATCGCTTATAATTGGTTCTAGCAGCGAGCTCATAACTGTTAGTTTTGGAATTGTTATTGATCTTGTTTCATTTGTGCTACCAAGAGCAATATTATAACCAATCCATTGTTTGTCATTCTTAAAATTATCTTCAAGAATTTTGAATTCTCTTGTTAGTGGCTCAAATGAAACTATGAGGCCCTTGTAGCCAATCGAGCGTAGCTCTTTGGCGTATTGTCCTTTATTGGCTCCAACGTCCAATACGCAATCAATTTTGAGAGTCAGAAGAAGATCTCTGAGGTAAATTAACTCAATAGTTCGATCAATAATATTTTGAGGAAGTTTTAAACCTAGCGATACGCATTTCAGAGTTATTTTTTTGGCAATTTTCCTAATCATGATTTAATTCAATCCCATTGGGGTCTATTGCTCGTCTTGTTTATCGAGCGCGGTTTGAGGCCAGTGATCGTAGCATAACGCTCTGATTTGATACAGGTTAGCACTGCATACACATATTCAGCTCGACATCTCACGCCAGCCGTGTTCGAGGATACCCTCCAGCCGCTCTCGTTTCCAGATGTCGTCCGCAGAATGTATTAGCTGTCTCGGATGGCGAGCTCGTCAGATCCGACGCAGGTGCGACGCTATTGGATTGGCGAGGCTCCGTTGCCACTCCTGACTAATTCAGCTCAACCTTCGTCTTGGTCCATTGTGGTCGTCCCTGATGTTGGCGCCTGTGGGCCGCTTCCAGGTGTAACTAAAGCGCTCCCCAGATCAGGCCGACTGGAACTGGAAGACACCGGGGCAATGAGCCTGCCCCCGATGTTGGGCCGGCTGCTGGCCGCCTTCATGGGTAACCGGATCATTGCGGGCTGCATGTCGGTGGCCGATCGACGGGTTATATCGGCGGCTTGTTGCCGATCACGCCCTGCAGCCGCACCTCATTTTGACTCTGATGCCAAGCCTTGATTTTCGCCCGCGGGTTGTCAAGGCTCATGAAACCGTGCGTGTTCAGGAATTCCGCCCGGAGATTGCCGTTGAACTACTCGATGAAGTTGTAATCCGTTGGCTTGCAAGGGCGCGAGAAGTCGAGCACCAAGCCGTTCCGGTACCCCGCGATTCTGATGCGTTTCCGATCACTTGCTGCACAGAAGAAACAAATGCAAATGACCCGTGTACGAATGCACCACTTCATGCCATTCGACCGTCGCCAAGCGAGCCTGTGTGTGAACGCGGCACGACTAACGAAGAGGCCCGCATGCCCCATCCCGCACCCATCCGCATCGGTGTCGG
>DNVL01000170.1 GCA_003507515.1 Legionella sp. | reverse complement strand
AAAACAGCCTCAAATGAGCGGTGGCGCTCAACCACATCACGCATTAAACGCCGGCTCAAGCACACATCCAAAGGCGCTGACATAAAAATTCGGATGTCCATCAATTCTCGCAGAGCCTTTTCAGAAAACAATAAAATGCCTTCTAAGACACCGATCGTATGGCGGCCAATAAACCGTGTTTCGGGCATGCGAAGATGCTTCGAGTGTGAATAAATAGGAATTTCAACGGATTCACCTTGTTGCAAACGCCGCAAATGCTCGCACAATAGGGCATGGTCGAAGGAGTCGGGGTGATCGTAGTTGATTTTTTCGCGCTCAGCAAAGGCCAAGTGGTTATTGTCTTTGTAATAAGCATCTTCAGAAATGACCACCACCTGATCAGAGCCCAGCTCATTGACAATGGTGTTGGCTAATAAACTTTTGCCGGAAGCCGAAGGGCCGGCAATGCCTAGAATGATCGCTTGTTGAGTCATGGTTGCCGTATTTAGGAAGGTTTTGTTTGCAAATGGTACGGCTTTTTGGAGAGTATTTCAATGTTTTCCTGCATCGTGAGGATGATAGAGGGTGGTATCTCCGGATGCTTGCGGTTATCATAAGCATATGACAATAAATTTACCAAACCGTACCCCATGCATTGAGCTACTCGCCTCCGATTGGCTGCAGCGCCTGGCCGGTTATCGAACACTGTGGGTCGGTTTGAGTGGCGGTTTGGACTCTGTTGTGCTGCTGCATCAGCTAGCCCATCAACCTGATTTGACAGGGCGCGTGAGGGCGGTCCATATTCACCACGGGTTAAGTCTCTATGCGGATGCATGGCTTCATCATTGCCAATCCCTTTGTATTGCATTGGGTGTTCCATTGATGGTGCGTCATGTTGAATTTGATCGTCGTGCCAATATCGAAGCGAATGCACGCCATGCACGATTTGATGCATTTGCGGCTCTCATGACCGGTGGCGATGGTTTGTTGTTGGCGCACCATGCGGATGATCAAGCCGAGACGGTGCTCTTGCAATTGTTCCGTGGAGCGGGCGTTGATGGAATGGCTGCCATGCCTGCGGTCAAGCCCTTTGGCGGAGGTGACGTGGTCCGGCCGTTTTTAATGCATACTCGGCATACGCTCGAGGCGTATGCCCGTAGGCATCAATTGACGTGGGTTGAAGATGACAGCAATCAGGACATTGCTTTTTCGCGCAATTACCTGCGCCATCAAATCATGCCGTTATTGCAAGAGAAGTGGCCTGGTGTGGTGGCAAATCTTGTGCGCACGGCCCAGCATTGCCAACAAGCAAAAGATAATTTGGCCGTGTTGGCATCTCTGGATTGTGCCCGTAATGGTGAACAACAAGCCTTATCCGCTGACACACTCCCATTGGCGCTCATTCAACCGCTCGACCCTGCGCGCGCGGCGAACGTATTGCGGTCATGGTTAATGAACAATTCAGTTCGCATGCCATCCACACAGACATTTAATCGGCTGATGACAGAGGTTGTGCTTGCACGCAATGATGCGCGAGCCTGTGTTGAGTGGGATAGAATGGCCGTGCGGCGTTATCAGCAGATGCTATATTTGGTAAGGGGTGCCAGCCGTGGTTTGGCGAATGAGGTGTGGTCGTCGTTTCCCGAATGCATTGACGTCGGCACTCGTGGGGACTCTTTGTGTGCATCCATCGCGGTTGCAGGCCTGTATGTGCCAAATGGTAGTCAGGTCGAGGTGCGGTTTCGACAGGGAGGGGAATTATTTTCTTGGCGCGGCCAAACAAAGTCCCTCAAACAGTTATTCCAGCAATGGTGCGTGCCTCCATGGCAGCGTTGCGATGTGCCGTTGATTTACATCGATGGCCATTTGGCTCAAGTGGTTGGGTTTGCTGTGAGTGACATACATTACCAAGAGAATATGCCCTATACTTACCACATCGAATTGCATCGAGAGCCATTATGCCACAGCCATTGATCCCCATTACGCGTAAATCGGCGTTTATTTTTGCGGGATTTTTAGTTCTGTATGAATTTTTAACCTATATTGCCAATGACATGATCATGCCAGGCATGCTCCCGGTGATCAGGTCATTCAACGCGCCAGAATCGGCTATCGCCACTTCCTTCACGGCCTATGTCTTGGGCGGAGCCAGTTTGCAGTTGTTCTTAGGGCCTCTGTCAGATCGCTATGGGCGCCGTCCTGTCATGGTGTTAGGGGCCTTCTTTTTTTTGTTGATGACGATTTTTATTGCCCTGTCTCAATCCATGGATCAGTTTCTCCTCGCTCGATTTTTTCAAGGGATGGGGCTTTGTTTTATCTCGGTGGTGGGTTATGCCACGTTGCAAGAAATTTTTGCTGAAATGGACGCTGTGCGTTTGATTGCCATCATGGCCAATGTGGCGATATTAGCTCCCTTGCTGGGCCCATTGCTCGGTGCGGTTTTTATCCAGTATTTGAGTTGGCGAATCATTTTTGTCATCATCGCTGCATTGGCTTTTGTGGCCCTGTGGGGCTTGTGGCGGTTCATGCCTGAATCGGTTGGGGTTATCAGGCGAAATGGCGAAGAACTGAAGGCTGTTTCCTTGTCCCCACGCGTTATTGCTGCGAACTATAAGGCCTTGCTGTTGAACCGTCCCTTTATGTTCGGCTCGCTCGCACTGGGCTCTTTATCGCTGCCGTGTTGTCTTTGGATTGCTTTTGCACCGGTTATTTTAGTATTGGACGCAAAATTGTCCATCATCCAGTATGGCATATGGCAGGTGCCTGTGTTTGGGAGCTATATCCTGGGGAATGTTTTGTTGCAAAAACTAACGCATCGACACAACATCACCCAATTGGCTTGGCTTGGTACGCTGTTATCGATTACTGGTTTGGTGGCCATGCTGCTATTGCCATGGTTAATGCAGGATGATTATGTCTGGTTGATGCCCGGATTAATGGTCTATTTTTTTGGATACGGTGTGGTCAGCGCGCCATTGAATCGATTTATTTTATATTCGACTGCGGTGGGCAAAGGAACCGGGGCTGCCTTGCTGAGCATGATCAGCATGGCGGTGATGGGATTTGGAACCGAGGCGGTGAATTTTATGGGTATTTCGCATGATCCGCGTTCTTTTGGGCTCTGTTGTGCCGTGATAGGCTTAGTTTACTTTATTTTTTTAAGTGCAGCGTTTTTTAATTCTAGGTTGAAGCAATGAATGGTTATATGGCAGGAGTTGATGAAGTAGGTCGCGGGCCTTTGGCGGGCCCGGTGGTAACGGCTGCGGTGATTTTAAACGGGCCCATTGAAGGAATAACCGATTCCAAAAAACTAAGCCCACTCAAACGCAAGCAATTGGCGCAAGTGATTCGCGAACGCGCCCTTTGTTACGCCTATGGGCGTGCAGAGGTCGATGAAATTGATCGGCTGAATATTCACCACGCCACGTTATTGGCCATGAAACGAGCGATTGAAGGATTATCCGTTTGCCCAAGCCGGGTGTCGGTGGATGGCTTATACACGCCGCAGGTTGCTATGCCTTGTCAGGCGATTGTGCGCGGGGATAGTCTGGTTCTCGAAATAGGAGCGGCTTCTATTTTAGCCAAAGTGATGCGAGATGAAGAAATGGAAGCGATGGATTTCCTGTATCCAGGCTATGGTTTTGCGCTTCATAAAGGATATCCAACGGCATTGCATCGTGCAGCGCTGGTTGATTTAGGCCCCTGTGACATCCACCGACGAAGCTATGCCCCGGTCGCGGCGGCATTGGCATTGGTTTCAGTCCGAAACAAAAACAAACTGCCACTATGTATTAATTATTGACATTCAATAAATAAATCTCCATAATGCCCGTATATTAATCATAAAATCCTGGGGCGTCATGACAAAAACATGGTCGGTAATAGATGAAAAACGATGCGAAAATACAGTTCGTCAAAATTTTCGATTAATGCGTTCAGGTGACGAATATATGCAAATGGGTCTTGCGGCAGAGTATGGCTTAACCGATCCTTATGACATTGCCAAGACCTTTGCTACCCTCCCAGGCGGCAACGACTTTGGTACCATGAAAACGCTGGATGAAAGATTGGCATTTTTTGAACCCGTCTTTAAAGAGGAAGAGGCATATTACAATGCCCTAATACAAATCAACAAAAAGCTTGAAGAAAGCCCGAACCTAGCCGCTGAAATGATTCGTGATGAAATCATAAAAATGGCTCATGCGCATGATGAGCAGCTGACCATTGCCGATTTAACCGCAATTCTAGAGGGGGCTCATCACCAACTCATGCATCCAAATGAAAGTGATACCCGATTGACCGACGCTATTGAACACATTACGAACCTGCCATTACTCCATGAGCAACATCAACGACTCAAAGCGAAATTAGTCATCTTTGGATTTTTATGTATTCTATTCGTAGCGATTGCCGTCACAATGGCGTCAATGGGTGCTACATTGCTGATGAGTACGCCCCTAATCGTGGTTAGTGTTGGCGCTATTTTTTCTGCGGTGGCTACGCTTTACACAGGAAAGAATACATATGATGCTGCAAAAAATAGGTCAGAAACACGAGCTCAAATAATAGAGGCTTTATCTCGGTTAAAAGAACCAACATCTACACAAGAAGAAGCACTATCGCCCGAAAGCGAAGGACATACAACAGATGAGGATTTAGAGGAAGACGAGGGGCTTACGCGTGAAAAAACGTTATCCGGCACATCATTTTTTTCGACAAAGTCCTCTGAAAGAGAGGATGAGCGATTTTTGACGCCGCCACCCTCGCCGATGCCGTAGAGTTATCGGGCTGGTCTGTATCAGTTGATTTAAAACCAATGAAACCCTTTTGCGAGCATTCCGGCGGTTGCCATCACCACAGC
>DNVL01000009.1 GCA_003507515.1 Legionella sp. | reverse complement strand
AATAATTTTACCCTTGGGCAGCAGGGCTTTGATTTTATCGGCCAAGCGTTTCACTTCGCTGACCGCATCAATCGTGCACTCACCAAATTGTGTCAGTGTTTTTTGAATGCCCGCATCCGTAAAAATACGATTCGGATCAAATTCATACGTCTCTTTGTTGAGATGAAACACAATATTGCGCCCGCCTGCGTGCACTAAGGTCAACACACTCCCCCCCTCGGTGTGAACAACGGCATGAGCGGCTTTTAATGCTGTTGTTTCATTTTGATGCAAATGAACAAAGGCCTTGCCCGTGCCATTTGTTTGCTGCTGAATAATGACGGCCGTGTCCCCTACCTTCACCCAATAATGATGATCTTGTGCAAAAAACAGACCTAGTGCATACCCAAATAAGCCATATATCATGATACAAAACCACCATTAAGTATTAATTTAACTCATTTTAAATGATTTTGAATCGAACCGCAACCTGAGCCTCGACGGAGTCGCCGGCAAAATATAGTGATCGATCTAGATATCGGATATACTCACCCCACTACGTTTGCAAGGTGTGTTAAGGATGGGTAGCATATTCAACATGTTTGGGCCGTCACCAATTCGACCCATTGAACAACACATGCATAAAACATACCTGTGTGCGAAACAACTTAACCCTTTTTTTGAAGCGGTGTTGCAGCAGGATTGGACGAGCGCCAACGCCATTAAAGATAAAATCGTCGCCATCGAAAAAGAAGCGGATGTCATCAAACGCAATCTACGCCTGCATTTGCCCGCCGGTTTGTTTCTACCGGTCTCACGCACCGATTTGCTCGAATTATTAAGTGCGCAAGATAGAATTGCGAACAAAGCCGAAGACATTGCCGGGCTCATCATTGGCCGACAGATGGTGATTCCAGACGCCCTTTCAAGCCTGTTCATGCCATTTTTGAATCGCTGTCTGGATGCCGCAAAGCAGGCGTGCAAAGCCATCAACGAACTCGATGAACTGTTGGAAACAGGCTTTAGGGGCAGTGAAGTCAATATCGTTGAGGAAATGATTTTAAAACTGGATGAAATCGAACAAGATAGCGATGAAAAACTGGCCGAGCTCAGGCATCATATTTTTAAATTAGAACATGAGCTCACACCCATTGATGTTGTTTTTCTCTACAAATTAGTCCAATGGATTGGCGACTTGGCTGACCATGCGCAAACGGTGGGTGGTCGTTTACAAATTCTTATTGCTCGGTAACTATTCCTATGGATCATTCTGTTTTATTTATTATGCTGGCGGTTGTCCTTTGTTTTCTCATGACATGGGGCGTGGGCGCCAATGATTTGGCAAACGTCATGAGTACCACGATGGGATCAAAAGCCGTCACGGTGAAGCAAGCGATGCTCATTGCGGTCGTGTTTGAGTTTGCCGGCGCGTTTTTTGGCGGTGCTGGCGTGACCGAAACCATGCGGGATGGCATCATCAACACCAGCCAATTGGTGGATCAACCCCTAATCCTCATTGAGGGTATGTTAGGCGTCTTATTGGCGTGCACCATTTGGATGAATCTGGCCAGTTATTTAGGCGTGCCCGTATCCATTACCAATGCGTTGGTGGGCTCGATGGTCGGGTTTGGCAGCCTCGTGCTGGGCAATGATGCCATCCATTGGAACCAAGTCTCCCACATTGCCATTGGGTGGATTTCATCGCCATTGATTGCAGGCATTACGGCGTATGGCTTGTTCATCAGCATTCAACAAAGTATTTTTGTTAAAAATGACCCACTGGAAAGGGCAAAACTCTACGTGCCCATCTATCTTTTTTTAGTCGGCTCCATCCTGTCCTTTATTACCGTCTTCAAAGGATTAAATCACTTTGATATTCACTTGAATTTCAAGCAAAATCTGGCGGTCACCTTGCTCAGCAGCATCACCATCACCGCCATTGGCATGGTATTTATCAGACGAATTCCGGAGCACGCCAACTCTCGACGACGTGACCGATTTATTCAAGTGGAAAAGTATTTTGCAGTCCTCATGGCCATGACGGCATGTGCCATGGTATTTGCACATGGCTCCAATGACGTGGCCTTGGCCGTAGGGCCCTTAAGCATGATTCACAGCTTGGTCCTGCATGCCGATCAACCCCTAGATGCCATCAGCTATCCCGCCTGGATTATTTTATTGGGCTGTGTTGGCGTCATCAGTGGCTTGTTGATGTACGGCCGACGCGTCATCGAAACGGTTGGCAGCTCCATTACCGCGCTCACGCCCAGCCGCGCATTTGCCGCTACCTTGGCTGCCGCCACAACCGTTGTTGTAGCCACCAGCATCGGCATACCGGTTTCAGCCACTCAAACGCTGGTGGGTGCGGTGTTAGGTGTAGGCTTGGCGCGTGGTATTGGCGCGTTGAATTTAATCGTGATCCGCAATATCTTTACCTCATGGATCCTCACCCTGCCCGCAGCTTCTTTGTTGACTATTCTATCGTATAAATTATTGCATGCGCTTTTGGGATAATATTATCCGATGGATGACCCATAATGAATAAAAGATAAAACTATCGGGCAATAACGGACGCGGTCATGCGAGACACACACGTTTGTTTGCCTTCATCGTTGTAGATGTCAATATGCCAGACTTGGGTGGTGCGGCCAATATGTATGGGTCGCGTCACGGCCTTCAATACGCCCTCTCTTGCAGGGCGTATGTGGTTGGCATTGATCTCAAGCCCCACGCAATAGAACCGCTCAATATCCACCACCGCATTGGCCGCGGTGCTCGCAACGGTTTCAGCAAAGACGACATTCGCACCCCCATGCACAATGCCTAAGGGCTGTTTTATGTAAGACGTCACAGGCATGATGGCGGTGAGGGCGTTGTCCTCAACGTCAGTAAACGTTATACCCAAGTGATCAGAGAGCGTATATTTACCGCGTAGGTTCAAATCATCCACGGTAAAGGGTTTAAACCAGATGGTCATCGGTTCATCCTAAAAGGGGGTCTATTGCTTGCGTTGCAATGGGTGTGTCGCGCAAAGCAAAAATGCGTTTATATTTCTTGATTTCTTTTAATTGTGACGCCGATTTCTCGTGGGTGGCATCGAATTCGAATAAAAATCGATCGTAGGGGCTGACGTAGGTTTTATCAATGTCGTTATTTGCCATGATGAATGACTCCTCTCAAATTATGCTGGCAATTTTACCGAGTTTTTAATAAAGTTGCTATGAATTTACTCGAGAGAAACCCATGTCCATTAAAAAAGCAGAACTACATGTTCATTTAGAAGGCACCATCACCCCCGTATTGGCTCGTGAGTTAGCCGCTCGCAATCAATTGGTCCTACCCCCAGGTCTGATTGCAGCCGATGGGAACAGTTATCTATCCCGCGACTTTTTGCATTTCTTGCAAGTCTATGACACCTTGGCCGCACTCATCAAAACACCCCGCGATTACTACGACATCACCTTTGACTATTTACGCGCAAATGCACTTGAAAACACCGTGTATGTGGAAATGATGTATTCGCCCGATCACGCGGAACAAGTCAGTGGCGTGCCGTCTATTGAACATTTACACGCCATTCAGCAAGCCATTGATGATGCAGAGGCGCAATTTGGTATCATTGGCCGCATCATCATCACGGCCGTTCGACATTTTGGTGTGGATGCATCCATCCGAGTGGCTGAACAAGCCGCGAAGGAATCTGTGCCTTGTGCAACGGGCTTTGGTTTGGGCGGCGATGAAATCAATTTCCCGCCAAAACTGTTCAAAACAGCGTACCAAATTGCGGCAGAATCAGGACTGTATTGCACCGTGCATGCAGGCGAATTTGCGCCAGCCAGTGGCATGATTGAAGCCATCGAACATTTGCCGATTCAACGCATCGGCCACGGCGTACAAGTCATCCACTCACCGGATACCATGGCCTTGCTGAAAGAACGCAATATTGCCTTGGAAATCTGCCCATCCAGCAACATTCAACTCGGTCTATTCCCCGATATGGAACACCATCCCTTTCCTCAATTACTAGCGGCAGGCATTCGCGTGAGCTTGAATTCGGATGATCCACCGTTCATGAGCACGACGCTGGCAAACGAATACGCACGCGTTCAAGCGGCCTATCAATACAGCGACGCAGTGATGGAATCCATTACCACCATGGCCATTGATGCGGCGTTTGTTGACGATGCAACAAAACAAAAACTGCATGCCATGTAGGGTGGCTGAAGGAGCGCTACCGCTCCTTCAGCTGGCATCGTCCATGTATTCACGCAATTTCTTCATGGCGTTTTTTTCCAATTGGCGAACACGCTCCGCAGAGACGCCATATTGCTCAGCCAGCGCATGCAATGTGACGGCTTTGTCATCCAGCAGCCAACGTTGCTGAAGAATTTCCTGGCTGCGCTTATCAAGGCGCGCCAACGCCAAATGCAATTTTTCACGGCGCTGTGTGCCGCCATCGTTTTGTTCAAATAACTGGGCGGGATCACTGTTCGCGGCAGCGAGATAGCCTGCAGGGGCTGCTTTATAGGACTCATCCCCATCCTCTGAGTCGTCCCCATCATATGGGGCGTCCATGGCATTTAAACGCTGCTCCATCACCAACACGTCTTCACGGCTCACGCCTAAATCGCTGGCCACGGCGTCAATTTCTTCCGTGTTCATCCAACCCAACCGTTTTTTCATGTGACGAAGATTAAAGAACAATTTTCGCTGCGATTTGGTCGTGGCCACTTTCACAATGCGCCAATTTTGCAGAACAAATTCATGGATCTCCGCTTTGATCCAATGCACCGCAAACGACACCAACCGCACCCCTATTTTAGGGTCGAAGCGTTTCACCGCCTTCATCAACCCGATATTGCCTTCTTGAATCAAATCGTTCAACGCTAACCCATATCCTAAATACCCACGAGCGACGCGGACCACATAGCGCAAATGCGCGAGCACCAAGGCGCGCGCGCCTTCTACGTCACCATTTTCCTGAAAACGTTGTGCGCAATCATATTCTTCTTCAGCGGTGAGCATGGGGATTTGATTCACGCCATAAATATAGGCATCAATGCTGCCGATCGGCACATTGGGGGTCAATGACTGTAACTGCATCGTAATCTTCCTCCTACTATTGGTCTCTAACTACGGTAAAAATGGCATCCTGTGAAAATACGCCTTATTATAGCCCAATTAGCGCGATTCCCGCAAGCCAGAGGCGCCTTTTTAAATAACTTGTAATGTTAAAAATTAATATCTATAGTTGTCATGGCTCTCTAAGTGATCCACGTTGGAACGTGGCATTTAGCGAATAAAAGTCCAATTAAGGAGCAACAACAATGGCCTCGCATCGGATGCAAACAGGAATTCCAGGTTTAGATGAAATTTTTGGCGGCGGATTACTGCCCAATCAATCGTATTTATTGACCGGATCTGCCGGCACAGGGAAAACGATACTCTCATTGCAATGGCTACATAATGGGATTTTGCAGGGCGAGAAATGCCTCTACATTACGCTCATTGAGCAGCTTGACGCAATTAAGCGCCATGTCGCTGATTTTAAGTGGATCTTAGATAAGATTGATATGGTAGACTTAAGCCCTCAGGGGACTATTGACAAGCAACCCGAAGCGTCACCTATCGAAGAATACCTTATCTTCTCACCCAATGAGGTGGAACATTTGGGAACGTGGGAATCGATTTATAAAGCCATTGCTGAAAAAAAACCAACCCGATTCGTGCTTGATTCAGCAACGCAGTTGAGTTATTTATCCACCGATGAATATCAATTTCGCAAACAAATCTTAAATTTAATTGCTCATCTCAATCGACTAAAAATAACGACCTTTTTATTGTTTGAGCCTAGCGAACTGGAGCATGAAGTATCCATTGGACTCGCCGCCGACAGTATTATTCAACTGCGCATGGACATCTCCAAAAATCGAGCCATTGGTTTAAGAAACCTTCAAATTAATAAATTACGAGGCTCGGATTTTTTGTCCGGCTTTCATTCGTTCAATATCACAGACGAAGGTATACACATCTACCCCCATCGTGTTGAAAAACCTGGCAACTCGAGCAATGGCAAGCCTGTGGTCGCTTCATCCATTACCGCATTGGACACGCTTTTGCATGGCGGCCTAGAGGCCGGCACAACCACGATGATTTCTGGCCCTACAGGGGTGGGTAAAAGCACCCTCGGCATGCAGTTTTTATCCAACATGTGCAGTAAAACCTCACGATCAATCCTGTACACGTTTGAGGAATCCATTTCATCGGTGGTCAGTCGATGCGAACACATTGGCATGCCCATTCAAGAAAAAATGGACCAAGATATTTTAAGGATTGTACGCGTGAATCCACTGGACATATACCCTGATCAGTTTTTAGAAATGGTGCGCGATGCGGTCGAACGAGAACATTTTAGTATGGTGATGATCGATGGCTTGCAAGATTATCAACTCGCCATGGAAGAATATGGGACGCTATTGTTCCATGTGCAAAATTTAGTGACCTATCTGAGCCGTGAAGCGGTCACCACTTTTTTAATCAACGAAGTGGACATGATAACCGGCGGCCTGAAAGTGACGGCGTTGGGGGTGAGTCATTTGGCAGATAATGTCTTGCTGTTACGTTATGCCGAAGACAAAGGTCAAATCATTAAAATCATTGCTTGCTTGAAAAAAAGGCTTAGTGACTTTGAATCAGAATTCAGACACTTTTCCGTTGGCGCAAAAGGCATCCAGGTGGGTAAGAAAATGGAATCATTACGCGGCATGTTAACCGGACACCCTGTGCCTCATAGGTAAAAACATGGAAAAACAACAAGATGTTGCGTTCTTAATGATGGCTAACATGACCGACCAACGTCTATTGCGTCAGTTTTTGGAGGAATTAGGCTTCCTAGTCAACACATCGACCGCGATGCTCACAGAAAAAGAATGGTTAATGAGCAGCATCATTATTTTGGATGAAATTTGCGCGCATCGTTTTGGTTATCCTTTATTAAAAATCAAACGCAAGTCAGGCCCCTTATTTGTGCCTATGGTGATATTGCTTCCCAGCAAAAGTGATAATCTTCCATGGCTTGAATTAGGCTTTGACGAAGTCTTGCGGTTGCCTTTACGAAAGGCCGAGTTACTCGCAAGAGTCAATATGTTAATGCGCCTTCGGGTGCAGTCTGAAATACAATACCGGTTAATTTTCGAAAACATCAATATCGGTATTTATCGGCTATCTGCCGACAAACGCATTTTGTTTGCCAACAAACGGTTTGCACAGACCATAGGTTATCAATCTGCTAACGAAGTCATCAATATGAGCTTTAAAGAGCTGCGCGTGGTACGCAAATCCAGCCGTAAAAAAATAGTGAAAAAAATTGAACGCATTGGAGAAAGTGTCTCTTATGAATCCATCTGGATTCGGCGGGATGGTCGTGAAATGTATGTGATAGAAAATAACATTGCCTTCAACATCGATACAGGCAGCACCTATTATTACGCCAGTACGGTTGAAGACATCACGGAGCGTAAATTAGCGCAAAAAGCCCTCAAGCAAAGTGAAAAAAAATACCGTCAACTGATTGAGTATTCGCCGTATGGCATACTCATTCAATCGGACGAACACATTGTGTTTGCGAACCAAATGATGATCCATTTATTAGGCGATTCAGAACCATCCGCGCTGATTGGGAAACCATTTTCAGACCGAATTCATCCGGATTTCAGAGAATTATTTATACAGCAAATTCAATTTGTAACCGTAAAAAAACGGGCGACCTCGGTCATAAAAGAAGCCTTGTTAACCGTTCGTGGTGAGCGATTGAATGTTGAAGTGCTCGCGTGCCCTGTCATTTATGAGAACAAGCCCGCCATTCAATTTATCATCAATGATATTTCGGCGCGTATACGCGCCGAAAAACAAATCGAACACATGGCGTATCATGATCATTTAACCGGTTTGGTCAACCGAACCAAACTGGAAATGACCCTTGGCTTAGCCCTTCTTGCCGCGCACAGCGGTTTGAAGCATGTTGCCGTCATCTTTCTTGATCTCGACCGATTTAAATCCATCAATGATTCATTGGGGCATTTTAACGGCGATATCATCTTACGCGAAGTGGCCACCCGACTGAAAAATGCAACGCGAAATGCAGATACCGTTTCTCGTGTGGGTGGCGATGAATTTATCATTGTGCTGGCGGATATTTATGATACAACCGCGATCATCATGTCCATTGTTAATAAAATTAAGACGGCACTTGCTAAACCCATCCTGATTGACATGCACAAACTCTATGTGACGGCGAGCATGGGCATCAGCATCTATCCGACGGATGGGATGGATGCCACCACACTGATTAAAAATGCGGATATTGCAATGTACGAAGCAAAAAAAGGGGGGGAGCGCAAATTTAAATTTTGCACGCCGGCCATGACACAACGTGCTCAAGAAAAAACAGCCCTTGAAGAGAAAATGCGTGAGGCGCTTTCTAACCATGAATTCGAGGTCTATTATCAACCCAAACTAGACATCTTATCTGGAAAAATATCAGGTGTTGAGGCATTGCTGCGCTGGAAGCAAACCGAAGGCGTACTATTGCCGAGTGCGTTTATCCCCTTATCAGAAGAAACGGGCCTGATTGTCCCGATTACTGAAATGGTGTTTACGCAAGTGTGTCAGCAAATTCAAATCTGGCACAAAGAAAAGCATCCTCCATTGGACATCGCCATCAATCTCTCCGGGAGCAGTTTTGTCGATCATAATTTCATCAGTGTCATCACACGTATTTTAAAAAAATACAACATTGATCCTTGCACCATCACACTGGAAATAACAGAAGGGGTATTGATACAAGACATTGAGAACAACGCGCAGATTATAAAAAAAATCAAAGCGATGGGGATGAAAATTTCCATTGATGATTTCGGGACGGGTTACTCATCCTTAAACTACCTTAAATGTTTTATTATTGATAGTTTAAAAATTGACATCTCATTTGTACGGGATATTGCAACAGACCCAAATGATGCGCTGATTGTCAGTGCCATTATTGCCATGGCACATAGCTTAAAAATCAAGGTCATCGCCGAAGGCGTTGAAACAAAGTCACAATTTGATTTTTTAAAGCACCACGCTTGCGATGAAATCCAAGGGTTTTATTTTTGCAAGCCGTCGTCACCGGATGCTTTAATCCATTTTATTCAACAGCAAAAATAGATTTTTTTCCGTCACGACACACCCAATGGCTAAATTATTGCTAAACTTATAATGAGACATCTAATGAGGTCAGCCATCATGAAGCAATTGATCTTACACCCCACAGACATAAGTCAATGGCATGCCTTGGTCAATGAAGCGCAAGCGTCTACGCGCTTGGTTTTGAACGAAAATACCGAAAGCTATTTGGTGTTTCTGTTGATGCGTTTTTCTCAAACAACACAGTTAATGGAATCGGTTGTGGCACTTGATTTTCTTCACTCCATGAGCACCCATGGCCGCCGACAAATTGAGTTGCTGCGGGATGTGGGCGACAAAAGCCTGCTCTTGTGTGGGCTTTTCCCAGGGATGGCAAGCCGGCACCATGTAACACTCGATTACTTTAGTGGATTGGGCCAAGCCGCTTATTTAACCATGGGTGAGCTGCAAGAACCCAACGCGGCTGATCTATACTATCAACTCAGCCACCAGTTTGTAAGAATGCAACAAATCTTGCAGGCCATGCGCGGTGATTATTTTCAGTTCGCACACGAGGACAGTGGCGTGCTGGCCTCGACTGATTTACCCATGCATCTGCAGTAAAGAAGGACGAAACGATAGGGCGAGCGCCGCTCGCCCCTACATATTCATCCATTTGTCCCATGATAGCTGACCTGGATTTTGGATTGTTCCGATAAATCAGGTATTATATAGGTTACGTGTCATCAATATTGAAGTCTTTTTAAACGAGTCGACTATGTTAACCAACACCGCCCCTTTGTCATTGCCCATATACCAAACTGTCATTGATTCCATCACACCGCTAGCCTTGTCTATTTCAGGCAGCGAGCTACATGGGATGATGTGTGGTTATTTATCCGCTGGTGCGGTTCAAAAAGGCGACGCATATTTACGAGCGCTCTTAGCGCACCAAAATGATGCCACCATCCGAACAGCAGCGCCTGTGTTATTTGAGGTGTACGCCATCAGTCAGCAACAGATTGAAGGTTCGGGCTTTGAATTCCAACTGCTCTTGCCAGATGAGGAAGAGCCTTTGTTGGAGCGCGTCAAATCGTTTAGCGAATGGTGCGATGGATTCACTCAAGGCATTCGCATGGCCGGCGTTGACATGGACACATTTCAAGACGACGATGCACAAGATGCCATCGAACATATCACGGAGTTTGCGGAACTAGACTATCACTCCCTGCAATTTGATGAAGACGACGAACGCGCGCTCACCGAAATCAGTGAATATGCACGCATGGCGGTTTTGCACATTTATAGTGATTTAACGGCCAATCATCAAGGGCTGGATGATCCTGAAACCACGCATTGAACTCACAATAAGGATGTCTCAATGATGACTCCACAAGACCACTCAGCTCGGCGTTCTCAACTGGCTCAACACTTGCCCAAAGGCGCCATTGCCATCATTCCTGCCGCACACGAAGTCCTTCGCAATGGAGATGCCTATTACCGGTTTCGTCAAGACAGTGATTTTTATTATTTAACAGGGTTTAATGAGCCGGATGCATTGCTATTGATTA
>DNVL01000293.1 GCA_003507515.1 Legionella sp. | reverse complement strand
GGGTCAATTGGTTTAGGGCATTTTACCCCCCCCGACCCCGCCAATGCGATTGGATATTGTTTGACTGGGTAAGTGTCCGCCAGAACAATATTGGCGCACTCTGAGTACAATAGGGAGTAGATCACACCTAAGTATCCCAAATGGTTGATAAATTCACGACGTTCCTAGCGCGGTGGCTCTATGCTTGGATGGCTACACACAACCATTGCGTTTCAACGCCATATCCAACGCATGGCCTTGGTATATTGACCATATTTTTACAGCGTAATTCGGATCCGTAGCATAACCTGCTTGATGTAGTGCATCAATGTAGTCTTTTGGATTATGCGTGTTAGCCAATGCTGTTTTATAGCGATGGCTGCCTTCAATCAAGGCCACGTAATCATTGAAACTGTGCTCAATGGATGGATAGGCTTTAAACGATGCCATCATTTTAATCGGCATATTGGCAACGTATTCCGTTGTATTGATGTTCACTGAAGATTCTCCTCCGCCCGTATGTGCCTTCATGTTAAATAAATTGTTGCTACTGATGCCACTAGAATCCTTTGCAACCCATTGCCCCCACCCCGTTTCCAGAGCCGCCTGAGCCATCAAAATTTTAGGATCCAAGCCTAGGCGATTTGCGGCTTGCTTGGCATAGCCCCAAGCGGATTGAATAAATCCATCCAAGGGCGACGAATCTAGCGCCCCTCTTGTTTCAATCCCATTCATCTTTGATTGACGATCAACTGGCGCGTTTAGAAGATGCGCCGAACCATTTGATGAAACAGGGGGTGATTCATTGATAACAGCCGGCAATGCTGCGGGCTTTTCTAGAAAATGCTGATCAATGCATTTATTTTTCAACGTGGCTTGCAAAACCATTGCTTCAAATTGACGGGCTGTGTTGAGAGGTACTTTTGGGCTCATGTTGGGTTGCAATGCAACCTTTTGTAAATGACCCACACCACCTATTTTAGTTAACACATCAATCATTCCATGAGCATATATAGTGAGTGGCGAATGATAGCTGATTCACGTATCCACTACAATTCAACCGGCAAAATTGCATAATTTAGTTCAACTGTGTAATTTAGTTCAATAAGCGTTTATACTGGGGCCTTTTCTCAAGGATAATCATCATGCGCCCCAGTAAACGCGAAGCCAATCAACTACGAGCCATAAATCTGACTCGAAATTACACAAACCATGCAGAAGGCTCTGTATTGGTTGAATTTGGACAAACACGCGTACTCTGTAACGCTTCTGTAGTAGATGGGGTTCCTCGTTTCCTCAAAGGAAAGGGCCAAGGCTGGATCACAGCAGAATATGGCATGTTGCCTCGAGCCACCCATTCTCGAAATGATCGTGAAGCAAGCCGTGGCAAGCAAGGTGGGCGAACCTTAGAAATTCAACGCTTGATTGGTCGCGCACTGCGTGGATGCATTGATTTAAAATCGTTGGGTGAAAATACGCTCATGTTGGATTGTGATGTTCTTCAAGCCGATGGAGGCACACGTACGGCTGCTATCACAGGTGCCTGTGTTGCAATGAAAGACGCCTTGGACTGGATGGTTACACGGGAAAAATTACGAAAAAAACCGGCATTTAATTACATTGCAGCCGTTTCCGTCGGGATCTATCGCGGACAACCCGTGCTGGATTTGGATTATGCAGAAGATGTGGTGGCCGAAACGGACATGAATGTGGTCATGAACCAACAAGGCGAATTCATTGAGGTTCAAGGTACAGCGGAAGATGGCAGTTTCAATCGTAACCAATTTAATGATATGTTGTCTCTTGCAGAAGATGGCATCAGTCAACTCATAGAGATATAAAAATCTATTGGTTTGTAGTATAATTGCACAGTACATTGTTTTTCGGAGCGGTTCTTCGGAAAACAATGCTCGCGTAACCGGAGGATTATACCATGACCCTAGGTACCATTATCACGGATTCAAATACTATCGATAAAACCATCGATGATCGAAAACAAGACACCATGTGGATGCTAGGCTTGTATGGAACAGCCATTGGTGCAGGTACGCTTTTTCTTCCGATTGATGCCGGATTAAATGGCCTATTGCCTTTGATTGTGATGGCGCTGCTGGCATTCCCGATGACCTATTTTTCACATCGCGCATTGTGCCGTTTTGTCCTTTCGGGTTCGTCAGACAAAAACGACTTTACAGATGTGGTTGTCGAGCATTTCGGGCAAAGAGCAGGTCATTTATTAACATTTCTTTACTTCTTTTCAATTTATCCTATTTTATTGATGTATAGTGTTGCGATCACCAACACCACGTATAGTTTTATTACGAACCAAATGGACATGCCCGCGCCCCCGCGCGCCCTATTGGCTTTCATCCTCATTATGGGATTAATGACCATTGTCCGGTTTGGTCAAGCGATTATTGTTAAAACCATCAGTTTGCTCGTGTACCCATTCATTGCCATTTTGGTATTCTTATCCATTTATTTAATCCCACACTGGAATACAGCCTTTTTGCATCACACCCCATCGATGACACACGGGACAGGCTCCCATGGTTTGCTAACTGCCCTTTGGTTGCTGATTCCTGTCATGGTGTTTTCGTTCAGCCACACCCCGATTATTTCTTCTTTTGCAGCGAATCAAAAAAAACGATTTGGTGAGTCGGCTGATAAAAAAAGTTCATGGATTTTACGAAACAGCCATCTCATGATGGTCGGCACGGTCATGTTTTTTGTCTTCAGTTGCGTGTTCAGTCTATCGCCGGATGATCTGGCCTTGGCGAAGCAGCAAAACATTTCCATTCTATCGTATTTAGCCAACCATTTTGATACCCCCCTCATCCGATATGTGACGCCTTTTGTGGCATTTATTGCCATATCAAAATCATTTTTAGGCCATTACATTGGCGCAAGCGAAGGATTGCATGGCTTGCTAGGGAAGCCATTGCTAGCACGAACCAAGCCCATCGGCAGCCAGACGCTCAAGCATGGCATTGAACTATTTATGATCTTCACCTGCTGGATGGTAGCCACCGTCAACCCAAGCATTTTAGGCATGATTGAATCATTAGGCGGGCCTGCCATTGCCATTATTCTGTTTTTAATGCCCATGTATGCCATTGTAAAAGTGCCTGCTTTGCAAAAATACCGCAATCCACTGGTGAATGGATTTACCACCATCATTGGTTTGATTGCGATTTCAGCCATTGTCTATGGCCTTTGGGGAGCCTTCATCGGATGACAATGGCCGAACGTATCCACTCGCTGCAAGGTGTTATTCATGAGCTTGAGGCGAGCTATCACCGTCAGAAGGGATCTGTGACGCTGTTGGCTGTGAGCAAGGGGCACGCCAGCCCATGTATTGAGCGTGCGTTTGCCGCAGGCCTGGATCAGTTTGGTGAGAGCTATTTACAAGAGGCGCTTGTCAAAATAAACGCGCTCCCCCACCTTCCCATCTGCTGGCATTTTGTGGGACGCGTCCAACGAAATAAGGCCGCGGCCATTGCAATACATTTCTCGTGGGTTCATGGCGTATGTCAAATAAAGACAGCTCAATCGCTGAATGATGCGAGACCTGATGGCATGGAACCTTTGAATATATGCATTCAGATCAATTTGGACGATGAACCCACAAAATCGGGCGTATCAACGGTTGACGTGCCGGAACTCGTTGCAAAAATCATTCAGTTACCCAAGGTAACATTGCGAGGCTTCATGGTGATCCCCAAACCTTTGCATGATGAAAAGGAACAATACCACTCTTTTTTAAGGGCTAGGGCATTATTACACACCATCAACAGCCAGTTTGGCTTGACGTTATCTACATTGTCTATGGGCATGTCGGATGATTTTCCGGCTGCTATTCGGGCAGGAAGCACTATGATCCGCATAGGGCGCGCTATTTTTGGAAGCAGAACCTGAGACAAATGAAAGTTCACGTTACAAATAAACCCAGTTAGGGTAAGCTGTGCACTCCATTTTTAAAGGATAAGATTATGTCTGGATTTGCATCGGTAGGTTATTTTTTATTCACATTATTATTTAGTCTGTTGACCTTTCTCTTATGGGCTCGTTTAGCGCTTCGATTTTTTCGGGTCAGTGCATTGCATCCGATGAGTCAGACGATTTCAGCATTCACTAGTCCTATCGTCACACCCATTGCGAGAGCATTATTTAAGTCAAATCAATCTCGTAAAAGCCGGTATGATTGGGCCTGTTTTAGTGTGCTGGTCATGGTTGAGCTGGTTAAATTTACAGCCATTGCGTGGTTGTTTTTTGGTGGACTTCCGTCTGCGTTACTTTTAGTGTCCTGTACGGTGGCTGACTTGGTGATCCAACCTTGCAATTTATTGTTTTACGCCATCCTTATCCGTGTCATCATGAGTTGGATTAACCCGCGCTGGAACACCCCTTTTTCTGACTTGTTATATTGCGTCACCGAACCACTCTTAAGGACCGCCCGTCATTACATCCCGGCATTTTCAGGCTTTGATCTCTCCCCGTTTCTTGTCATCATTTTGCTAAAAGCAATCACCTTGTTTATTAGCGCCTCGCTGCCGCCATTATTCATTTAAGCATCTCAACCATCACGGCTTGCCACGGTGCGTCGTGATGGCAGGATAGGAAAAAGAGGCTTATACTTAAACGAAACCTCCATTGATTGGACGCCTGTATGAACACGCGAAGCCTATTCACCTTGAGCATGCTCCTCTTCCCTTTGACTGGATTGGCAGCAGATTCAATGTATTGCCCACAACGCCATGGTTACATCAATGTGGGCATGACAGACAGCCAAGTATTGAATGCATGCGGTGAGCCCATTGTCAAACAAACGTCTAGTCGGGCCGTGGTTGAAAAAATACCCGTAACGCAGCTCATGTATACCACCCTAAACCAAGGGGGCCCCTTTCCTGGCGTAAACAATATGTACCAACGCTGGTCTCTTCCCAGTGGTTCAACTGGCACCAGTTTGACTATCAGTATCCGAGATAACAAAATAAGCGGTGTCTCCATCAATGGCTCGAGTACAAATGCTGCAACGATTTGTGGCGGCATTAACCTTCAAATAGGTGACATGGTCAATAAAGTGTATTCCGCGTGTGGTACCCCTTCGTTGGTTAATCAAACCTATATCAACCAACCGGTCCCTAAAAGCCAAAACCCAGAGGTATGGATTTATCAAGTTAATCCATATCAACCTTCTTTTACCTTGACATTTATCAATGGAAAACTACAATCCATCGACTAATTCTTACATTGGACTTTATTTATGAGCGAAACGATCGACGATTTAACCATAGCCTTTACCGAAGATGGGACTGAAAAAACCAGAGAGTTAGGTAAACACGTGTTATCCAAAGGCGCATGGACCACCATTTTATACCGCTATCAAGAATGGAATAACGCCAAACAAGTGTTTGGCCCGGAAAAATACTCCATTCGGCGCTATCAAAAACGAAACAACCAATATTGGCAAAAATCAAAATTTAATATCTCCAGTGAAGATCAGGCGCGAAAGATCATTGATGTTTTGTCAGGATGGTTAGCCGCAGATAAGATAGAAGATTAATCGTGTTTTTTTGTGGGTTAGGCTCTGGCCTAGCCTGCATATGATTGCCTGAACGTGTCAGCTATAGCAAGGAGCGCTTCATGTACCTATCAGGGTTTAACAACCACCACCAAAGCGAAGCCATTGCTGGCGCATTGCCGATGAATCAAAATTCACCGCAACAGTGCTCCCTAGGCCTCTACGCCGAACAATTCAGTGGCAGTGCATTCACCCGACCAAGACATGTCAATTTACACAGTTGGCTCTATCGAACACTGCCGTCTGTGGTTCACGGGGATTATACACCTTATGCTTCATCATTTACGGATGCCCTAGCGCCCAAACAACCGCCTAATCCAATGCGCTGGTCCGCATGGCAA
>DNVL01000022.1 GCA_003507515.1 Legionella sp. | reverse complement strand
GCCCCCATGCAGTTCTGTGTTCCATGACGTAATGTCTTTCACCTGACGCACCGCATTGGATACGCCGACACTCATCCCCACTTGTTTCATGATGGGTACATCGGGCAAGTCATCGCCCACATAAGCAAACGCCTCATCGGTTAGATTTAATTGTGATTTCAGCTGGTTGTAGGCGGCCTGTTTATTGATTTGGCCTTTGAAATAATGACGAATATTCAATTGTTTCATGCGATGATCAATCACGGCATTTTGGGAGCCCGTAATGACCGCAACCTCAATCCCTGCGGATTGAAGTAACTTCAGGCCTAAGCCATCTTGAATGTTAAACGCTTTTTGCTCATTGGCATGGTTATCGATGTAGATTAAGCCATCGGTTAATACACCATCCACATCACAAATCACGCATTTAATTTTTTTTGCTTTGTCTAATAACAAGTCATTATTTGATAAATAATTCATGGTGGCCTCTTTTAGGGTTAATAAACACCGGCACGCAATAGATCATGCAAGTGTATCACACCGGTTGGGCATCGGTCGTCATCCACGATGACCAGTGCCGTTATGCTGTGTTTTTGCATCATGGCCAGGGCTTCTGCTGCTAGTAATCCTTGCGCAATGGTGTGGCCATTGCGGGTCATGACGTCCCTTAACGGGGTGGTATTGATATCATAATCTTGGGTCAACGTTCGACGGACATCCCCATCGGTGTAGATGCCAACCAAATGCCCGCAAGCATTGACCACACAGGTCATGCCTAATTTTTTAGCGCTGACTTCGAGCAAGGCTTCGCGAATACTGGCGGTTTCGCTGACCACGGGCAATGCCTCATGACTGTGGGCTATGTCATCCACGCGAAGCAACAAACGTTTGCCCAGCATGCCGCCTGGGTGGGAGAGGGCGAAATCATCGGCACTAAAGCCGCGTGCTTGCAACAAGGCGATGGCCAATGCGTCTCCCATCACCAAGGCCACCGTTGTGCTGGTGGTCGGTGCAAGTCCTAAGGGACAGGCTTCCTGTCGAATGCTGACATCTAAATGAACCGAGGCGGTGCTGGCTAGAATGGACTCGGGGTTGCCTGTTAACGCGATGAGTGGGACATCAAGCCGTTTTAGCAAGGGCAGCAAAATCAGCAATTCGTGCGTTGCGCCTGAATGGGAAATGGCTAAAACCGTGTCTTGGCGGGTGATCATCCCTAGATCACCATGGCTGGCTTCACCTGGATGCATGAAAAAGGCAGGGCTGCCGGTGCTGGAGAGCGTTGCTGCTATTTTTTTACCAATGTGACCTGATTTACCCATGCCGGTGACCACAATGCGCCCTTTGCAGGCGAGCAATAAGTGACATGCATCTTCGAAACGTTGATCAATGCGATGGGTGAGCTCAAATACAGCTTGTGCTTCTGTTTCAATGACCGCAAGGCCGAGTTTGCAAAAATTCATGGGGTCTGGTTCATGTTGATGGAAGTGGATTGGTAAGTATTTTAACAGATACGGTGCGTCACTACAATTTGGCAGTTTTTGAATATGGGCTTGCAGCATAATGTCGTCCAAAATAAATCCGCATATCGCTTATGAATCCTTTTGCGACAGAACCATCACTTCGCAGCTTGATTGCTATATATTATTTAACAAAATGACATAAAAAAAGTCATCTCCATTCATCTGTTTCACGATAATTGGCAATATGGGTGATCCCGAGTATATAATCATTATTCAATAGTCAATGTAAGCACTGGGAATCTGGGTGTATGGCCGATAATTTGGTGGATATCAGCAACCTTGTGTTTGCTCATCATGATCGATTGATTTTTGATGGCGTGAATATCCAGGTTCAGCAAGGGAAAATTACTGCGATCATGGGGCCGAGTGGGAGTGGTAAAACCACGTTGTTGCGATTGATTGGTGCATTGCTAGTCCCTGATTCGGGCCGTATTTTAGTGAACGGACAAGATATTCATCAGCTGTCGCGCAAAGCATTGTATACGCAGCGACGCAAGATGGGTTTGCTGTTCCAAAATAGCGCTTTATTTACGCATTTATCGGTGTTTGATAATGTGGCTTTTCCACTACGAGAACACACGCGCCTCAATGCAGCGATGCTGCGGGATATTGTGCTGATGAAATTAGAATCAGTAGGCTTGAGAGGGGCAGCCCAGCTCATGCCAGCCCAGCTATCCGGTGGCATGGCACAGTGGGTGGCCTTGGCGCGCACGATAGCGCTTGATCCTGAACTGATGATGTATGACGAGCCGTTTACAGGTCAAGATCCCATCTCTATGGGCGTTCTGGTGCGTTTGATCAAACGATTGAATCAATTATTACAGACGACTACTATCATTGTTTCGCATGATGTGGAAGAGACGTGTTCGATTGCAGATTTTGTGTATTTAATTGCAGGAGGCCGGGTGATTGGCTACGGCACGCCACAGCAGTTAAATGAATCAACTAAACCGGAAATCAGGCAGTTTATGCATGGCGAAGCGGATGGTGTGGTGCCGTTTCATTATCCCGCGCGGCAATATGCTGAGGAGTTGTTAGATGCTTGATTTTATAGCGATTTTGGGCAACCGAAGCCTTCACGTCGTGCAGACATTAGGCCAATCTGGGCAGTTTTTGGTGAGTGTTCTGTGTCGAAAACCGGATGTGCGGCGTCTTTGGCCGGCCTTGATTCAACAACTTCATTTCGTGGGTGTGTTATCATGCCTGATTATTGTTGTGTCCGCATTGTTTATCGGCATGGTTGTCGGTCTGCAAGGGTACAATACCCTTGAGAAATTTGGTGCGAGTAGCCAGCTAGGGCAGTTATTGGCGCTCAGCATTTGCCGCGAATTAGGGCCTGTCATTAGTGCCTTGTTGTTTGCCGGCCGTGCGGGATCGGCTTTAACGGCTGAAATAGGGCTCATGAAAGCCACTGAGCAGCTGGCCAGCATGGACATGATGGGCGTTGATCCGTTGGGTCGTATTATTTACCCACGGTTTTTGGCCGGCATCATGGCCTTGCCCCTATTGGCGCTCATTTTTTCAGCGGTGGCTGTGTTTGGTGGTTATTTTATCGGTGTGCAGTGGCTAGGCCTGGATGCCGGTAGTTTTTGGTCTAACATGCAAGCGGCTGTTGATTTTCGGATGGATGTGTTGAGTGGGATCATCAAAAGCGTGGTGTTTGCTGTTGTGGTGATCTGGATTGCGGTGTTTCAAGGGTTTACGTGTGTGCCTACGGCAGAAGGCATCAGTCAAGCCACGACGCGAACGGTGGTGTATGCATCGCTAGCGGTGTTGGGATTTGATTTTCTATTGACCGCAATGATGATTGGAGGCTGGTAAATGAATAAGCAGCGTTATCGACAGATTGACTTGAGTGTCGGAATTTTTATGCTGTTGGGATTGCTGGCCTTGGCGGTCATGGTGATGAAGGTGAGTGGCATCACCGGACTTTCGGCGCGGCACACCTATTTGGTGAGCGCTGACTTCACGGATATTGGTGGCTTGAAAGTCCGAGCGCCAGTGACGGTTGCGGGTGTGCGCATTGGTGAAGTAGCACGCATTGAATTGCAGCCGGTTCGACTCACGGCGAAAGTGACGCTAAGACTCGACAGTGACCAGCAGATTCCATATGAAGATGTGTCTGCGCGTATTTTAACGCAAGGGTTGTTAGGATCCAATTACATTAGTATCGTTCCTGGCTTTGATGATGATAATCCATCCCATCCTTTTTTGCGAGAAGGGGATGTGATTGCAAAAACACAAGAGGCAATCATTCTTGAAAATTTGATTGGCCAGCTGTTGTTTAATATTAAAAAATAGGTGCATCATGAACAGACTAAAAGCGGTTATTTTTGCAGTCGGGTTGGCCATTACACAGCTAGGGTGGGCAGAATCCTCACCGGTCCCTATGTTGGAGCAGACGGCAAACCAAATCCTGGATACGTTGAAAAAAAACCAGGCTAGCTTGAAATCAAATCATCAGATTATTTTTCAGGCTATTGAGCGTTATTTATTGCCCAATGTGGATGTCATGGGCATGTCGCGATCGGTATTGGGTCGAGACGCATGGGGCAAGGCGACATTAGATGAGAAAAAAGCGTTTACAAAAGCGTTTACCCAGTTGGTGATCCGCACCTATGCCAGCCCATTAGCCGAATATTCTGGTGAAACGGTTCAATTTTTACCGTTACGTGGTCCTGTCGATGGCCGTTTTACGCGGGTTACGAGTGTCATTTCACGTTCAAGTGGCCAGAAGATTCCACTGAGTTATAATTTGGTGTCTAAAAATGGCCAGTGGAAAATTTATGATTTAAGTGTGGAAGGGGTGAGCTTATTGCAAAGCTTTAGGTCGCAGTTTGGCCAGGTACTGCAACATTCAAACATGAAAGGGTTGATTGCCGAGATGCAACAGAAGAAAAAGGCAGCTTGATCGTGTTTGAGCCTTCTCATCATTTGACGTTCGATACGGTGGCGCTCGATAGAAAGCGCCTTCTTCTTTATTTGCAATCGCCTGATGTGCATGCGTTGCATCTTGACTTAAAGCATGTGGTGCAATGTGATAGCGCGGGTCTCGCATTGCTCATTGAGGCGTGTCGCCTTTGTCGGCGTTATAATAAAGCGTTTAAAATTGAATCCATGCCAAAAGCAATTGATGCGTTGGCGGAGTTTTGCGGTGTTGATGTGATGCTACGCGCTGATTCGTCGCGTTTTGTGAGAGAGAGTAACAATGATAAGCAATGAGCAGTTAGAACACGATTTAAGGGCTATTGAGGGGGTGTCAGAGGTGCATGTGTCTGGAGATGGCTATCATTACGCCATTACTT
>DNVL01000173.1 GCA_003507515.1 Legionella sp. | reverse complement strand
CACGTTGGTGATTGGTTTTTTCCCACCGGCCGAAAGCTTAAGCATGGGGAGTGCAAACCACTTTCGCTTGATTTTCAGCAGCGGCATTGTCCTCATGCTCATTCCTGCTTTTTTATTGAATTGGCGTAAATCACGGCGATGATCAGTCCAAGACAAGATCTTAAGCAATGAATCGTCAGAGAAAAGCAATAACCAAGTTGGGCAATTAGCCCTAGGAGCAGGCGTAGCTGCTTTATCCGGTGTATTAGGTGCCGCTATGCTTGGATCTGATAGCATGAGCTACGCACAATATGCAGCAGCATCTGCTGTAGGAAGTGCTGTAATCACCGGAGGCCTTGCTGCCGTTTCACAATGCTGTTTGGGCAAATAATTACCCATCACACGTAGGCAATGATCCATTTTTTCATGGATCATTGCTGTATCCAACCCAATCAAGGTTTTGGTCTTTTTTTCGCTGACACGCTCCGCCTGGTGTCTCATTCGCGTCGGTCATTCATTTTAGAAACCAATTGCTGATGTATATTATCAAAGCCGCGATTGCTCATCACCAATATCGCGTCGCCCGTCTGCATGGTCTCGGCGACGGCATCCACAATCGCCGTGGTCGTGGGCAATACATGATAAGAAAATGACCAATGACTTGTGATATCCGCAAGGCAAAACTGTTCGGGACTTAGCAGATAGGCCGCATCCACACCATCGAGTGCATGCGTCATCAGATCTGCGTGCACACCTGAGCGCATGGTATACGACGCAAACTCCAATACCACGAGAATGCGTTGATGCCGCCCGCTCTGTTTGAGCGCCTGAATGGTTTTTGAAATAGCGGTGGGATGATGCGCAAAATCATCGTACACCACGATGCCATGCCGATGGGCTTTCACTTCTAAACGCCGTTTAACCGGCGAGAACTGCGCCAAAGCACGCGCTGCAACCGACGGCGCCACACCTGCAAATGCACTGGCGGCAAGGGCTGCCAATCCATTTTCAACGTTAAATCGTCCAATCAACGACCAATGGACTTCAGCCACCCGTATGCCCTTGTGCAACACGCGAAACGACTGCCCTGCCTCATCCAACAATTCCGCACGCCAAGTGGCGTCGCCTGAGAGCGCTATCTCTTCCAATCGACTAAATTGACCGCGTGCCAATACGTCATTTAATGCCGCATCATCGCGGGGTTTAATGACAAGACCCGTGCGTGGGATGGTTTTTAAAAAATAATGGAACTGCTGCTGAATCGCGCCTAAATCTGCATAGATATCCGCGTGATCAAATTCCAAATTATTTAAAATAGCGACCTCTGGCCGATAGTGCATGAATTTAGGGCGTTTATCGAAAAACGCACTGTCATATTCATCCGCTTCAATCACAAACCACGGCCCCTTTCCTAAACAAGCGCTGGTATTGAAATCCGTGGCCACGCCACCGATTAAAAATCCAGGCTCAAGCCCTGCTTGATGCAAAATATGCGCAAGCATGGAAGTAGTCGTGGTTTTTCCGTGCGTTCCTGCCACGGCCAATACGCGACGATGCGGTAAAATGTGTTCCGCCAACCATTGTGGTCCGGAGGTGTATGCGATGCCTGCCTCAAGCACCGATTCGATGACCGGCATGCCACGCTTCATCGCGTTACCTACAATGACACAATCGGCCTTTAGCGCTTGCGTATCATTCTCATAACCATCGGTCCATGTGATGCCATTGGCGGCCAGTAAATCACTCACAGGCGGGTAACAATGGGCATCACTGCCGGTGACCTGAAACCCAGACGCTCTTGCCAGTAACGCCAAAGCACTCATGAAGGTGCCGCTTAATCCTAAAATATGTAAATGCATGTGTTTATCCCATGAATAGCGTGTCAGTAAAACGACTGCGCAAATAGAACCCACGAGGCAGCGTTAAGACTTTATTCCCCAAATCATCATACCCGTAACATAGCGATTTAGCATTTGCAGCTTTTGGCCTGACTTGCAAATAATCACCCATGTTTGCATGAATTTCCGACAATTGCCCCGCGCCAATCATCAACGACAATTCAGACCAGTCTTGCGCCAAAACCGCTTGCTCATCCACACTAGGCGACCATAGCACACCACCACCAATGCGCCGGTGCGGAAAAGGAATGCGAATATCCCCTTCAATCGGCACCCACAACACGCGCTTTAATTTAGCATAACAAGTGGACGTTAACCACGTCTGCTGATGAATGGTCAGCAGGGGAATGGTGGTCACAAACGTGGATTCTGCAGGCCGGCCTAAATGATTCATGGGCAGCGTTTTCAGTTCTATACCTAAATGATGAAAATCAGGTTCGGCACGACTCCCAGCACTCGCACCCAATGCCTTTTCAATGGCCTGTCCTGCCCATCCCTTTCGCTGTAATGCATGTTCAGGAATGCATACATTCAATCGGCTGGCCAATTGCGCGAAACTTAACCCCTCAATCGCATGAGTGCGCTCCAACAATTGGGCTTCACTCGCCGGCGGTTGTATCTGTAATGGCATCATGTCGAGCAGGCTCGTTTAATTCGATACTGAGGGATGGGATGGGCGACTTCACACCTGCGGCTTTGAATTGTGCCATAATGGCAAATAAAACGTTTGACNNTGACCGAACCTCAAATCGCGTGTGACGTTGCACGTTGATGAAGTAGCGGAGTTCAAATTCAATCAATACATCGTCAATTTTTTTCAGCAAGACCTGGGGGGCCGGCACGCTTAACACTTCAGGAATAATCACCAATACATCCAAAATCAACCGCTGAACCATCTCAGGATCATCCGATCGGCTGACTTTAATAGGCACGACTGTCCTGACAATATTGTCCTGAAGCGTCCAATTCGTAAAAGGCTTGCTAAACGTTTCTGCGTTTGGAATAAGCACCTCCATGTTATCCCAGGATGACACCCGCATCGCGCGTATTCCAATGTGCGCAACACGCCCTTCATACTCGCCAAGCGTTATCACATCGCCCTCCCGTACCGGCCGTTCAATCAACAACATGATACCACCCACGATGTTGCTAGCAAAATCGCGCAACCCAAACCCCATTCCCACGGCAAGTCCACCAAACACAATGGCCATCCCTGTGAAATCAATCCCTAATACACGCAAGGTGAGCAATCCACCAGCCAAAACAACGGCATATTGTGTAAAAACAGAGAGACTGTTGCGAACGCCAGGATCATTGACTTGTCGATATAACCAGCGATAGCAAAATTCACGCGTCCATTTTGCAAACCAGACGAAGACAAACAGAAGCGCCACGAATGCTAGTGCACTAAAGAGCGTGATGTGAGCGCCTGATAAGTTCACAAAGGGATATTGACCTATTTGACGCAATGTCTGCACCACATGCGAATCAGCCGACCAACCAAATCCTTGAAACAACACCACCACGGCCAGCAATACCAAGGATACGCGTAAAATGGCATCACAGGGCTTCAAAATCACCTCGATCCATAACCAACCGTTGTGCAAAGACCCTATCATCCATTTCGAAACGAATTCTAATGCATCCAATAGCACGCCTCGTAGCAACACATAAATGGTCAGCACCAATAATATGTATACCTGATATCGGCTCATGGTCCACGCCAGATCAATATAGCCCACCAAGCCAATCACAGCCGTCGTCAAAAGGGTCAATGGCACCAACACAACCAATAACGAAATGGCCTTTCGCAGGTAGCGTTTTTTTGCTTTCAGCAATGGCCACAAGAGATAGGGAATCACGTCTTTGCTTTTCCATGCAACCCATGACACGGCCAATAAAAACAACATAAACAAACGATTAAAAATATCCTGAAGCAATAGCGACAATGGCAACTGGTGACTGATAATCATCAGTGCAGTACTCCACCCCCCTATCAGCAAGAGCCATTGCAGGCGATAATACAACGTCACATCTCGACCGGAGGCATCACTAATACGCTCCAATAACATGAGGCGTGCAAGCAAAATTAAATTCCGAAATGTGAGCCACACGAGCCAAACATTAAACAATAATCGGTAATTTGCAAACACTACTTCATTCAGAAAAAAAACCATCATGAGCATGGAGGCAACGGCAAGATGCCCAATATTGCGGTACAATAAAATCAACACACCATCATATAGGTGGCCTGATATGTTTGAGCGCTCTTTTCCTTGCACAACCGTGTGTAAAACGCGCCCTAGTGTAGCTGCGGCCAGCATAATAAGCCCCAAACCTCCCCATAGAAATGCGGCCGACCAAGGCGATTGCCGTAAATAATGATCCGTTGTTTTGAATGCCAGTAATTTTATATAATTATAAAGTTGCGTCGGTAACTGCAGCACTTGATGGGTGATCATAGGCCAACTATTAAAATGATATTGAGCCAGATGTTGACGAGAACCCAATTGCTTGTTCAATTGTGCCTGTTTTTTTTCAAGGCTTTTTTGTAATACCTCTTGCTCAACCATCACATCGTTTAAGCGTGAAGTCGCTATTTTTCGAATGCTTAAGAATTTCTCTTTTAATGGGCTGTGGGAAAAAAACGCATTCTCACTATTCAACAATGCCAGCATTTTCTTGAGCGAACTCTCGATGCCTGACAATTGTTTAATGCCGAGTTTATAGCTTTCCGTCACAGATTCGATGGTACTCACATCCTGCTTTTTCAATAAAAGATAGTCAGCCGAAATGAGTTTTTTCTGTAGCGTAAGATCAATGATTTGATGTTGAAGAAGAATGATGGCTTGGTTATTCAGCAAGAGCTGCGCCTCTTCATTCAAGCGCTGCGCAAAAGGGAGGTTTAACTTGCTCTCTTTCTGATGGGCAATGTTTTTTTGATATAAGGTATTTCTTGTGCGCTTCAGCGCCCGAATTTTTTCTCGCAGTTGATCCAACTGTTTTTGTTCAGCTAAATTGGCTTGCAACAGATCCAGGCGATGTTGCTCCGCGAGAAGCGTCGTTTCGTACGCCTTGGCCAGCACCATATTTTCGCCAATCAATGCGATGGTTTTATCGATTTCAGCCAGGCGTGCATGGATATTGTTGGTTCGCTCTTCCAGCAAAAGGCTGTCTTGCGTTTTTTCCAACGGCAGCTGCTGCAATTTTTTTAACCCATTCGCAAGGCTCTGTTGCTCTTCGTGTTGAGCGCTAAGAAAATCGCTTAAGCTTGCGATTTTAGCTCGAATCAAGGCCTGCATGGTTTGATTTTGCTGCTTCGCCAAGGCCAAAGCCACTGGCGAGATCGGCTCTTGTGATGAAGACAACAGTTTCGCGTCATCATTGCTGTTGGATATACTGATTTTTTCTTGCGCTAAATAGGCATTCAGAGTGTCTGCGCTGTCATCCAAGGCAACGGCGCTTGCTGCCTGAATAAAAAACGACAGCAAACAAGACGCAACCCAACGCCTAAGACAGAACGATCCGGGTACTCTATTTTGCCGATATTGTCGGTGCAAGGCGTATTCCTAATTCTGTCAACTGAGCATCGCCAACGCACGCTGGCGCGCTCGTCAATAGACACGATGCCGATTGGGTTTTGGGAAATGCAATCACATCCCGAATAGACGTGGACCCCGTCAACAACATGGCCAGGCGATCAAGGCCCAGCGCAATCCCGCCATGCGGAGGACAACCATATTGAAGCGCGTCTAACAAAAAGCCAAATTTTTCTTGTGCCTCAACTGCACCAATCCCCAATAGATCAAACACAGCGGCTTGCATTTTAGGTTGATGAATACGAATGGATCCGCCCCCAATTTCATACCCATTAATCACAATGTCATACGCCTTCGCCAACATGCCCGTTGGATGGTCTCGCAAAGACTCAATTGATAATTGTTGAGGGGCTGTAAAGGGATGATGCACAGCCTGCAAATGTGGGCCATCCCCTCGCTCAAACATAGGCCAATCGATGATCCAGACCAAGCGCCAACCCGCTTCCAATAACGCGCAATCCTGGCCTAATTTAATCCGTAGAGCGCCCATGGATTCATTCACTATTTTTTCTTTATCCGCCCCAAAAAATATAACGTCACCTGTTTGCGCATCTAGCCTATCAAGAATCGCGTTGATATGCTGCTCGGATAAAAATTTCAAAATAGGCGATTGAATCCCTTGCATGCCCTGGGATCTATCGTTAACTTTGATATAC
>DNVL01000194.1 GCA_003507515.1 Legionella sp. | reverse complement strand
ACCCCATAATTTAACCGAAATTGTGAATGCATGCTCGGCGTTAGTCGATGATCCAGAGCTGACCATTGATGATTTAATGGCCATTGTTCCGGGTCCAGACTTCCCAACGGCTGCCATTATCAATGGTCGCGCGGGTATTATTCAAGCGTATCGCACGGGTCGTGGGCGCATTTCCATTCGTGCGCGCACAGATGTCGAAGTCGATGAGCACACGGGTCGCCAAGCCATTATTATTCATGAGTTGCCTTATCAAGTGAACAAAGCGCGCCTTGTGGAGAAAATTGCGGAATTAGTGCGCGAAAAACGAATTGAAGGGATTTCAGGCTTGCGGGATGAGTCTGATCGCGAAGGCATGCGGGTTGTTATTGAGTTAAAACGCGGCGAAATGGCCGAGGTGATGCTGAATAATTTGTATGCACATACGCAAATGCAAAATGTGTTTGGGATTAACATGGTGGCGCTGGTTGATGGTCAGCCGAAGACATTAAACCTAAAACAAATTCTAGATTATTTTATTAAACATCGCCGTGAAGTGGTCACCCGCCGTTGTATTTTTGAATTGAAAAAAGCACGCAATCGTGCGCATTTATTGGAAGGGCTGGGCATCGCTCTTGCTAATATTGATGAGATGATTGCGCTTATCAAGCATTCCAGCACGCCATCAGAAGCAAAAGAAGGCTTGTTGGCACGCATGTGGGAAGCCGGTTTGGTCAAAGCCATGTTACAAAGCACTGGCAGTGGTGCGTGTCGGCCGGATGATTTGCCCGAGACGTTTGGCTTATCAAATGAAGGTTATCGCCTGTCACCCCTGCAAGCACAAGCCATTCTTGAATTGCGATTGCATCGCTTAACGGCCTTAGAGCAAGATAAAATTTTAAGTGAGTTTGAACAATTATTAGATGTGATTAAAGATTTGTTAGGTATTTTGGCTTCTCCTGAGCGCTTGATGCAAGTGATTCGCGATGAGTTGGTGGAAATAAAAACACAATTCGGTGACGTGCGCCGGACTGAGATCATGGCATCACAAGAAGATTTAACCATTGAAGATTTAATCACTGAAGAAGATGTAGTGGTTACCTTGTCTCACCAAGGCTATGTTAAATACCAACCCATTTCAGCCTATCAAGCGCAACGCCGTGGTGGAAAAGGCAAGTCTGCCACCCACGTAAAAGAAGAAGATTTTGTCGAACGTTTAATGATTGCGAGCACGCATGACACGTTGTTGTGTTTTTCAAATCATGGCAAATTATATTGGTTGAAGGCGTATCAATTGCCGCTGGCGAGCCGTATTTCCCGTGGCAAGCCTATTATTAATATTTTACCACTCGCTGAAAATGAATCCATTAACGCGATGATGCCCGTACGCGAATATTTGGACGGCTATTTTGTCTTTATGGCGACGAAATGGGGCACAGTCAAGAAAGTCCCGTTAACCGCATTTAGCCACCCACGCAGCAATGGTATTATTGCGATTGATTTGGACGAAGGTGATCGTTTGGTAGGTGTTGACATCACCGATGGCACGAAGGACATCATGTTGTTTTCAGATGCAGGCAAAGTGATTCGATTCGATGAGACATTGGTCCGATCCATGGGGCGCACCGCGCGTGGTGTGCGTGGCATGCGATTAGCCGAAGGGCAATCGGTTATTTCGCTTGTTGTGGCGCATCCGGACGGCACCATTTTGACGGCTACAGAATTAGGTTATGGCAAACGGACCGAAATCGAAGAATATCGCGTTACCGGTCGTGGAGGTCAAGGTGTTATCTCCATTATCGTCAATGAGCGCAATGGCCCTGTGATCCGTGCCACGCAAGTGGCGGATACGGATCAGGCCATGTTGATTACTGATCAAGGCACGTTGGTTCGATTTAAAGTCTCTGAGCTGTCCATCATTGGTCGAAATACCCAAGGGGTTCGTTTGATCAATGTGAGTGCAGGTGAGCATGTGGTGGGGATGCAGCGCATTGAAGACATCCAAGATGATGAGTCAGAGTCTGAAGGCGATGAGCTCGAGGCGTTATAATTTTGGCGCAGGACCGGCCACCCTGCCTGAATCTATTTTATTAGAGGCGCAAGCTGAACTATTGAATTGGCAAGGGCAGGGGATGTCTATTTTGGAAATAGGCCATCGTACGGCTGCATTTCAATCCTTGATGCATGCGCTCGAAGCTGATTTGCGCGATCTTCTGGCGATTCCAGAGCATTTCGATGTATTGTTTCTTGGGGGCGCTGCACGCACGCAATTTGCAATGGTGCCCATGAATCTGATGGCGGATGGCCAAACGGCAGGCTATTTGGTCTCTGGCATCTGGTCTCGCCTCGCCTATGATGAGGCGTGTCAATTAAAATCAGCCTATTGTCTGGCCAGTTCAGAAGAGTACGCATATCGACAGGCTCCTAAAATCACCGATTTATCCATTCGTGATCAGACGGCTTACGTCTATTACACACCCAATGAGACCATCAATGGTGTGCGGTTCGCAGGCACTCCAAAAACAGGTTCTATTCCGTTGATTGCTGATATGACGTCTTGTTTGCTGAGTGAGCCCATTGATGTGTCTGATTTTGGTTTGATTTTTGCTGGTGCGCAAAAAAACATTGCGCCGGCAGGATTAACCGTTGTGATCATTCGGCGAGATTTGATGAAGGCCATCACGCAGTCCGCGATCCCCACCATGCTCAATTACAGAACCCATAGCCAACATCATTCATTGTATGCAACACCGCCTATGTTTAATTGTTACATGGCAGCCAAAATGTTCAAGTGGGTGAAGGCGCAGGGTGGAGTGGCGTCATTGCACCAAGTCAACCGTAAAAAAGCCGAAAAATTGTACGATTATATTGATTCATCTCAGGCCTTCGAGTGCCCTGTTGAGCAGGCATCACGCTCATGGATGAATGTTTGTTTCTCTTTGAACAAGCCAGAACGTGAAGATGAGTTTTTAGCGCGTGCAGCGCATTCTGGTTTGCATGCGTTAAAAGGACATCGTTTGGTGGGTGGCTTGCGTGCGAGCTTGTACAATGCGATGCCGATGTCAGGCGTTGATGCGCTGATTGCTTTCATGCAGGATTTCTCCAAATGACAGAACAATATTTTATCAGCAGCCCAGTTCATTCGATGCAGGGTGACATCGTGGTTCCAGGGGACAAATCCATTTCGCATCGGGCCATTATGTTGGGTGCCATTGCCGAAGGCATCACAACCGTTGATGGTTTTTTAGACGGTGAAGATTGCCTGGCCACGCTGCGTTCTTTCGAATCAATGGGCGTGTGTGTTGAGAAATCTGCTGATAGCCGTTTGATGATTCATGGCGTGGGTAAATATGGCCTAAAAAAGCCGGCGGCAGCAATCAACTGTGGAAATTCAGGGACCAGTATGCGCTTGTTGGCGGGTATTTTAGCAGCACAGCCGTTTGACAGCGAATTGACAGGTGACAACAGCTTGCTGAACCGGCCCATGGCACGTATCAGCCTCCCTTTAATGGAGATGGGTGCAGATGTCTTGACGCATGATGGTTGTCCTCCAATATCCATCCGGGGTGGAAGAGCCTTGCAGGGTATAACGTATACGATGACGCTTGCCAGCGCACAGGTCAAGTCCTGCTTATTGTTGGCGGGGATGTATGCAGAAGGAGACACACGGCTGATGGAGTCAAGTCCCACCCGTGATCACACAGAAAGGATGTTAACGCAATTTTCATATCCGATTCAGTATACGGATGGCATGATGGTGATCAACGCAGCGAGCCAATGCATCGGCACGACCATTGTCGTGCCAGGCGATATTTCTTCGGCGGCTTTCTTTATTGTGGCAGCAACACTTATCCCAGGATCAACCTTATGCATTCGAAACGTTGGCGTGAATCAAACGCGCACAGGCATCCTTCATATTTTAAAGCGGATGGGTGCGAATATCACGCTGAGCAACCGGCGTTTTTATGGCGAAGAGCCCGTTGCTGATCTATTGATTCGTCACGCGCCACTGCACGGCATTGAGATTCCTGTCTCCATTGTGCCGGCCGCCATTGATGAGTTTCCTGCGTTGTTTATTGCGGCAGCCTGCGCGAGTGGTCAGACAATATTGCACGGAGCACAAGAGTTGCGGCACAAAGAAAGTGATCGAATCCGTGTGATGGCCGATGGGCTGAACCAGTTGGGCATTGAAGCGAAACCGCTGCGCGATGGCTTGTTTATTCGAGGGGGCACGCTCAGCGGTGGGGTCGTCGATAGCCAGCATGATCATCGGGTTGCCATGGCATTTGCAATCGCCGGTGCAGTTGCCACAGGTCCAATTAAAATTATGCATGCAAGCCAAGTGGTTACATCGTTTCCAACGTTTGTAGCCCTTGCCAATCAAGTGAATCTATCTATAAAGGCCATGAATGATGAGTAAAAAAGAAAACGTACCGGTCATCACATTAGATGGCCCCAGCGGCACGGGCAAGGGCACGCTTTGCCACATGTTGGCGGAGCACTTAAACTGGCACTTCTTAGACAGCGGCGCGTTGTATCGCGTATTGGCATATGCTGCGCGTAAGTGCGAGATCCCATTGACAGATGTGGCATCATTGGCCATTCTTGCGCGAGGCCTGCACTTGCGGTTTGTGGTGGGTGGGGTGGTGTTGTTGGACGACGAAGACATTAGTGACGCCATTCGCACCGAATCGTGTGGACAAGAAGCATCCATCATTGCCGCATTCCCTGAAGTGCGAGAAGCGCTGTTGGAAAGGCAGCGTGCGTTTGCGGTCGCGCCTGGGCTTGTGACGGATGGCCGAGACATGGGTACGGTGGTATTCCCGGATGCAAACTTGAAGATTTATTTATATGCCTCAGCCCAAGAGCGTGCGATGCGTCGTTATTTACAGTTGAAAGAGAAGGGAAATGATGTTAGTCTCGCGAAGGTTGTTGATGAATTGGCCGAACGCGACGCGCGCGATACTGCACGCACACATTCACCACTGAAACCTGCACAGGATTCTGAGCAGATTGACACAACTGGTTTAACAGTTGTACAAGTATTCAATAATATACTACAATTGATTGATCAACGGCAATAAAAAGTACCAGGGGGAGACCAGGCGCCGTCTGTGTTTCTGTTTTTTCACTAAAGAGTTTACTAACATGTCTGAAAGTTTCAAAGAGCTATTTGAGCAAAGCATCATCGGGGCACAATTTTATCCTGGTGCAATTATTCCTGCCTTGGTTATCGGTATTGACGATGACTACGTGACCCTGAACGCTGGCTTAAAATCCGAAGGCGTTGTTCCCATTGAGGAATTTCACGATAAAAATGGCGAATTAGAAATCAGCGTCGGCGATACCGTCGAAGTCGCTTTGGATTCTGTTGAAGATGGCCATGGTGAAACANNTCTTGGCGTAAACTGTCTAAATCATATGACAATAATGAAACAGTTACAGGCTTGATCTCAGGTAAAGTCAAAGGTGGGTTCACAGTTGAAATCGGCACGATTCGTGCATTTCTTCCTGGCTCATTGGTTGATGTCAGACCTGTTCGTGACCCCTCATACCTTGAAGGCAAAGAACTGGAATTCAAAGTCATCAAGATGGACATCAAGCGCAACAACATCGTTGTGTCTCGCCGTGCCGTGGTTGAAGAAGAAAGCAGCGCTGACAGACAAGCATTGCTTGATTCCTTGCATGATGGCCAAGAACTCAAT
>DNVL01000224.1 GCA_003507515.1 Legionella sp. | reverse complement strand
TTGCCGAAAATATTCAGTTTCTTGAAAAGCAGCTCAAAAGTAATGTTGATGCGATATTGTTGATTGATCTCCTTGAGCACATACCGAATTGCCAGGCTTTAATTTCTGCTCTCGCCTCGCATACGAGGTTATTTTTAATCAAGTTGCCGATAGAGTCCTCAATAATAGATGATTATTTGCTACCAAAAGAGTATCCCAGTTCAACTCATAGTAACGGGCACTTACGTGAGTTTAATGTAAATACGGTTCATTATTTCATCAGAAGTCTTGGCCTAACACCAATGTTCGAAACTTTGTATCGTTACGAGACAAAGGACTCATTTCCGCCGCTAGCTTTAGGTTCACCGCTCAAAGCACGATTGGTTCGCATTGCGATCATGTCAGTCAAAAAGATACTTTCCTGGATATTGCCTACTAAAATTTTCCTTCGCTTGGTCGGTGGAGGTGGTTACATTTGCGTTGCAAGTTATAACGCACGGCAAGTTTTAAATCCATAAAGAGTATTAGATGTACGAAAAAAAACGCTTAACTTTTTCGAGTAAGGGCTCTCGAAATATCGATGGAATAATGCAAGTTCAAATCGCAGCTTTTTTACCCACTAATCAAGTAGATTATGTGCTTGATTACGGTGCGGGCAATTCGCCTTATAGGCATATTATTTCTTGTGACCGTTACATAACTGCTGATATTAGCCCAAACTTTGCTGGCGATATCGATTACATAATTTCTCCTGATAGTAGTTTGCCGCTCAATACAGCATCTATTAATTTGGTTCTTCTTTTAGATGTGCTGGAGCGCATTGTTGATCCAGGCATTGTGATAGATGAAATTAGACGTTTACTGGCTCCTCGGGGGCGCTTAATTATAAGTGTGCCGTTTATTTATCGTGAACATGAAACTCCTAATGATTTTTTACGTTACACAGCATTCGGTATGAACGAATTTATAAAGAGGCATGGAGGTAAGGTTGTTCGTATAAGTAAGGCTGGAAATATTTATTACACCTTGCTTTCACTTTTTTTAGAACGAGGTATTTCTAACGGGGAGCGCAGTTGCCTTAGTTTTTTTGGGCGTTTGATAAATCGCTGTCTGGGTATGTTGACACCAGTATTAGCACCAATATTGCGAAAAGCTCCCGATGAGGAGGACGGTATATATCATCACTTGTTGTTAGAGGTTGATTTCGATTGAAAATTGCTTTCTTCAACCAGAATATTAAGCAAGGGGGCCTAGATACCTTTATTCTGAACCTTATCAATAACTGGCCAGAAATCGACGAAGTTATTCTGTTTTGTAATCGATCACATCCGGGCTTTAATTTTTTGTCTGAGCAGTTGGCAGAAAAAGCAGTCGTTGTTCCGTATGACTTTTGGATTGCTCAAGATATCAGTTTAAAACTAGCCCATCTGCCCAACCTGATTCAAAGATTAGCGCGAGGTTTTTTTTGGACAGTTGGATTTCCGTATTTGATTTACAAGACAGGAAAGCTGTTTAAACAATTCTGCCCAGATCGATTGATGGTCATAAATGGAGGCTATCCAGGAGGTGATGCATGTTTAGCTGCAACAATAGCTTGGAAGCTTTTCGGCAACGGGCATCCTGCTTGGCATAATTTCCATAATCTCGTACTACCTTACTCTCTCCAACCTATACGGAGATTAAAAGAGAAACTGGTCGATCGATTTGTAATATGGTCCACGGCTGGTTTTGTGACTGTGTCAGAGGCTTGTATGAAGACGCTCAATACTCGACCGATTCTGTGTGCCTCGCGCAGGTCCTTTATTTACAATGGGATAAATCCTGTTGATACAGTTTCAAGCGCTTCTCTTTCGGAGGAGTTTGGTTTGGCTTTAGATGCTAGGTTAATCCTGATGCTTGCGGTATACGAGCCAAGAAAAGGTCATGATTTTGTTATCAATGCTATGGATGAAGTAGTGCGCCGATTTCCAAAAGCGACATTACTTATTTGTGGCGATGGTACAGCGGCAGAAATGAATGACGTGGAGCGCCTAAGGGATGCTTCTCCAGCAGCGAAAAATATTATTTTGCAGGGGCACCGCCGAGATCTGGGTAATTTGTTTTCTCAGGTTGATTTGTTAGTGGTTCCATCACAGGGGCAGGAGTCGTTCGGCTATACCGCAGTTGAAGCAATGGCTAGTGGTTGCCCAGTTGTAGTGACCGATGTTGGTGGCTTACCCGAAGTGGTTGATAATGAAGGAGCCGGCTATGTCGTTCGGCGCGATGATGTTTTTGCCTTAGCCGAGCGGATTTGTACGCTCCTGTATAATGAACCTCTTAGAAAACTGATGGGCGAAAAGGGTATACAGCGTTATAACAAAATGTTCAAAGCGTCTCGAATGTCTTACGAATACTATCATCTGATCAATAACGATTAATTTTTTGACTATAACTTTGCCATCCATAAATCTCTTGCAGCATTGAGATTATGATCAAAATATTTGCGAAATAATCATGAAAGTGGTCATTCTCTGTGGTGGTTATGGAACTCGAATCCGTGACGTAGCTGACGATATTCCTAAGCCAATGATCCCAATTGGAAGATTTCCAATTCTTTGGCACATCATGAAATATTACGCGAGCTATGGGCACCGAGATTTTGTGCTCTGCTTGGGGTACAAAAGTCATGTCATCAAAGACTTTTTCCTCAATTACGCTACGCACACTAAAGACTTCACATTAGACTTGGGTCAGCGCGAGGCAATTCTTTTTCACAATCAGCACCAAGAGGCTGATTGGAAAGTAACACTCGCCGAAACTGGACTAGAAGCGATGACCGGTGCACGAATTCATCGTATCCGAAAGTACGTTGGCGATGAAGACTTCATGCTTACGTATGGGGATGGAGTAGGTAATGTTGATTTAGACTCACTGTTGAGTTTTCATCGGTCAAAATCTAGCACCTTAACGGTAACTGGAGTTCGTCCTCCTGGACGTTTTGGTGAATTGGTTCATGATGCAGGTTATATAACTGAGTTTAATGAAAAACCACAAGCGACCGGAGGCCGTATTTCAGGCGGTTATTTTGTTGCAAGTAAAGGGGTGTTTGATTATCTTAAGGATGACGACTCCCTGGTATTTGAACAACAGCCAATGCGCCAGTTGGTACAGGATCGACAATTAACCGTTTATGAGCACGACGGTTTCTGGCAGCCGATGGATACGTCACGCGAGTATCAATTACTCAATACGCTGTATCAAAAAGGGGATGCACCGTGGGTGCGTTGGTAGCTGACTCATATCTACATATTTTTCGTGGCAAACGCGTATTAATTACAGGCCATACGGGCTTTAAAGGCTCTTGGCTGACGTTAATGCTGCAAATGTTGGGTGCAGAGATTATGGGTTATGCACTGCCATTGGAGTATGAAGGTGGACATTTTGATCGCTTGGGTTTGAAAAATAAGATTCGTCACGTGATTGGCGATGTGCGTGATGTTGATTTGCTGCGCTCAGAAGTAACAGCTTTTCAGCCGGAGATTGTTTTTCATCTTGCTGCTCAGGCGCTGGTTCGTGCATCTTATCTTGATCCAAAAACAACCTTTGACATTAACGTGGGGGGCGGAGTCAATATTCTGGATACAGTGCGTACCTGCGATGGCGTGCGAGCTTTAGTATTTGTTACGTCGGATAAATGTTACGAAAACTTAGAGTGGATCTGGGGCTATCGAGAGTGCGATGTGATGGGAGGACATGATCCATACAGTGCATCAAAAGGTGCAGCAGAGTTGATATTTTCAGCTTATTTAAGGTCATTTTTTTCAAATCGCCCAAATTTTGGTGCTGCTTCGGCCCGGGCGGGTAACGTAATTGGTGGAGGTGATTGGGCCGCTGATCGTATCGTTCCAGATTGTTTGCGGGCAGTGCAGGTGGGTAAGCCAATTGTCATCCGTAGCCCTCATGCCACAAGGCCTTGGCAACATGTGTTGGAGCCGATTTCTGGTTATTTAAAGTTGGCGGCTAGGCTATTTGAGCATGGAAGTGAATACAGTGGCTCTTGGAATTTCGGGCCACAAGTCGGAGATTCTAGAACGGTGCTCGATGTAGTGACTAAATTAGCCTCAAAATTTGAAAATGCTAGCGTTGTTGTGGACGAACCGCTTAACAAGCCCCATGAGGCCCATTTGTTGCAGTTGAATAGTGACAAAGCCCGTCAGTTGTTGCAATGGAATACTCGATGGGATTTTGAGCAGACAATGAATGCGACCGGTGATTGGTATCGGGATGTTTTATTTCATAACAAATCTGTCGATGAAGTTTCTCATGCTCAAATTTCTCAGTATTACGGAGGTCAGCTTTGATTCACGGTGTGATAGTGACCCCGCTCAAGCAGATAGTAGACGAGCGCGGCAAAGTGATGCACATGTTGAGGAAGGATGCAGCGGAGTTTTCCGCATTTGGTGAAATTTACTTTTCGACTGTGCATCCTGGCGCGATTAAAGGATGGCATATTCACTCGCGAATGATATTGAACTATGCCGTTCCGCATGGGCATATCAAGTTTGTACTTTATGACGGCCGTGTAGGCAGTCCAACGCGTGGAGTTGTTCAGGAGTTTTTTATGGGTCCTGATAATTACTGTTTGGTGACAGTGCCTCCGATGATTTGGAATGGTTTTAAGGGTATCGGTACAGAAACCGCCGTGGTGGCCAACTGTGCAAGCATTGATCACGATCCAACTGAAATTGAACGTAAGGATCCATTTGATCCATCAATTCCTTACGATTGGTCAATTAAACATCGATGAAATATTCGATCTTGCTCACTGGCGGCTTAGGCTATATAGGGGGCAGATTAGCCTCTGCGCTTGTGGCTTCAGGGCACCAGGTCTATTGTGGTACTCGCAGCTCTTTAAAGACAGCGCCAGAGTGGTTGCCCCAGATGCAAATGACGCATTTAGATTGGGATTCGGATGTCTCGTTGGTTGAGGCTTGCCAAGGGATTGATTGCGTGATTCATCTTGCAGCAATGAATGAAATTGAATCTGCAACAAATCCTCTGGCGGCATTACAAATGAACGGGCTTGCTAGCCTGAGATTAATCGAGGCTGCTAAATCGGCACGTGTTAGACGGTTTATCTATTTCTCAACGGCGCATGTTTATGGCTCTCCACTTCAGGGGCGTATAACTGAGACGGTCCTGCCGCGTCCTATTCATCCTTACGCAATAACACATAAGGTAACTGAAGACTTTGTGTTAGCTGCGCATGCGCAAAAGCAACTGGAAGGTATCGTCATTCGTTTATCAAACGGCTTTGGCGTGCCAGTCACACCCAACGTGGATCGATGGACATTATTGGTCAATGATCTCTGCCGACAAGCAGCGACAAATGGAGAACTTCGCCTAAACAGCCATGGAACCCAATTGCGTGATTTTATTACCCTGCGTGATGTGTCTCGAGCTGTGAGCCACCTTATAGAGCTTAAGGTTGATCAGCTTGGTGATGGATTGTTTAATTTGGGTAGCGGTAAAGCGACATCTATTTTTGAAATGACTAAACGCGTAGCTGACAGATGGCGTGCTCTTGTAGGAAGAGATATCTCAATCCATCGTCCAGTTGGGGATGGTAAACCTCCTCCACCATTGGACTATTGTTGTGACAAGCTTGGCGCAACAGGTTTTAAGCTGACATCCCAGATCGACAGTGAAATCGACGCTACTCTGCGGTTATGTATCAGTGCATTTGGAAAGTAGTGGCTGATATGTTTAATCCTCGAGTATCAATCGTTATTCCAACTTATAACCATGCCCAGTTTTTACGCAAAGCTTTAGATTCGATTGTTGCTCAGACAATGCCAGATTGGGAAGCAATAGTTGTCAATAATTTTTCAGAAGACGATACGATTAGTTTAGTTGAGTCATATGCGGATTCGCGCATTCGGTTAATTAACTTTGCGAATCACGGCGTTATTGCAGCGGCCCGCAATCATGGTTTGATACATAGTCGCGCTCAAATAGTTGCTTTTTTGGATTCAGATGATTTTTGGTATCCACAGAAGCTTGAGCTTTGCATGGAAAAATTAGCGGATGACTATGATTTAGTTTGTCACGCAGAGATTTGGGCGGGGCCAGGAAAACAGCGTCGAACTGTACTGTACGGTCCAGAGACTCGAGCAACTTATGAGAGCTTGCTGCTCGAAGGTAATTGCCTGTCTACTTCTGCTGTAGTTGTCCGAAAAGAGTGTCTGGATCAGGTTGGTATGTTCAGTGTTGAAAAAGAGTTTGTAACAGCTGAAGATTATGAGCTCTGGCTAAGAATTGCAGCTAGTGGTGCACGAATAGGATTTGTCCCTGCTGTTCTGGGAGAGTATTTGATCCATCAAAGCAATCAAAGCCGTGCGGGACTGCGTAACATGCATGCTGCGATGGCTGTATTTCTGGCTCATGCAGAGAAAGGGCAAAACTTATTCCCATTACCTAAGTTGAAGCGACGCGAAGCGATTATCTATTATAGTGGTGGCCGCAGTTTGCAGGATAGCGGTTTGTATACGGAGGCGTGGACATACTTTTGGAAAGCGGTACGTACCTATCCTTGTGCACCCAAATTTTATGTTGCGATGATTCTAAATGCGCTAAAACAGCGCCCTTGAATGGTTGAAGGGATGAATGTTCGTCGTTTAGTTACTCGTTCGATATCAGAAATTAGCGCATTAGCTTCATGCGCACGCCCACCTGT
>DNVL01000268.1 GCA_003507515.1 Legionella sp. | reverse complement strand
TGGATGCTTTTTCTAACTCATCACCGTCATGTGCGACAATCAACCTTTTGGCGATAACCATGGGCATTTGATTGCCAACTCCAATGGCATGGTGAAGATCTTCTGAAGACTTGTAGTTCAGATCGTGCAGCAATGCTCGAAGCGATTCAGGCGGCACTTTGGCATAGTCACAATTCAATTCAGCAAAGGCTTGTTGTAGAAAACGGTTACCCAGTGCAATGGATTCGGCATGAAGCTGTGACTTCAAGACATTTCGAATATTACTCCGTGCTTTGCCGGTGACTACGAAATTAAGCCAAGAGGGACTGGGGTTGGCGCCGGGTGCCGTGATGATTTCAACCGTTTGCCCGTTGGTCAGAGGGATGCTGAGTGGCACCAATCGTCGGTTAATTTTTGCAGCCACACAGCTGTTGCCAATATCTGAGTGCACGGCATAGGCAAAGTCAACAGGCGTCGCCCCTTTGGGCAACTCCATTATCTCTCCTTTAGGCGTAAAGACATACACTTCATCAGGAAATAAGTCGATTTTGACGTGCTCAATAAACTCCAGTGAATCCCCTGTGCTGCGTTGCAGTTCTAACAAACGCGAGACCCATTCGCGAGCACGTAATTGCGCCTCGTTGAGTTCCTCTCCAGGTGATTTATAACTCCAATGCGCAGCCACGCCANNCACGCCGTAAGGGCCGAATAAAGTGGTGTGCAATGACTGGTAGCCATTGACTTTTGGAATACCAATGTAATCTTTAAAGCGTTGAGGTACAGGCTTGTAAGTTTGATGCAGTGCACCCATCACACGGTAGCAAGAGTCTAGATCTTCTGTTATCACCCGAAACGCAAATACGTCGGTTATTTCAGCAAAAGATGCTTTTTTTTGACGCATTTTTCGATAAATGTCATATAAATGTTTTTGGCGGCCAAACACATGTTCATAAGGCATTTTTAAAGCATCTAGCGCTTTTTGCAAGTCATATTCAATTTTCTTGGTTAATTCATGCCGAGTGCCGCGCGATTTTTCAACCGCTGATTTAATGGCACGGTAACGCATGGGATACAATGCTTTGAAGCCCAGGTCTTCTAAGCCTGTGTAAATGCCATGCATGCCTAATCGATTGGCGATGGGGGCATAGATTTCCAATGTTTCAATGGCAATGCGCCGTCGTTTAGCGGATGGCATCACCCCAAGGGTTTGCATATTGTGGAGGCGGTCGGCTAATTTGACAATGATCACGCGAATGTCTTTGACCATGGCCAGCACCATTTTTCGAAAATTTTCGGCTTGCGCTTGTGCGCGGGTTTCAAATTTTATTTTCGTGAGTTTGGTTACGCCATCGACCAATGTTGTTATTTCTTGACCGAATTGATGGATTAACTCATCTTTACTAATGAGGGTGTCTTCAACGACATCATGTAGAAGGGTGGCGGTGATGGTTTGATAATCCATCCTCATTTCGGCGAGAATAATCGCTGCGGCAACCGGGTGAGAAATATAAGGCTCGCCCGATCGACGCATTTGCCCGCTGTGTGCTTTTTCGGCGAACAAAAAACCTTGGTAGCACGTATCAACCTGCTGTGGTTCAAGGTAGCGATTGAGTTCGTCGCGCAATGCGTTAAAATAGCTCACGCCGTATGCTCCCGATAATTGGACGGTCTATTCTTTATCTAGCATATCTCGATTGATCAATCCTGCTGCAATTTCTCGCAATGCAACCACTGTCGGTTTGTCATTTTCCCATTCGACCATGGGTTGTGCGCCTCGGATTGCAATATCGCGCGCGCGTTTTGATGCGAGCATGACCAACTCAAATCGATTGTCTACGTGTTCCAAACAATCTTCAACTGTTACTCGTGCCATATTTATATATCCTCTAAATGGTCTATTTTACGCTCCTGACAGCAGGAATGAAAGCAATTTCCGCTGTTGCATGGATTGGCGCGCCATCCGCAAGCGATGTGACTGCACAATGGCTTTTAATTCTGAGGCTGCTTGATTGAAATCATCATTGACTATTAAATAGTCGAACTCGTCATAATGACTGAGTTCTTCGCGCGCTTGCTGCATTCGATCGGCGATCACGTGCGTGTCATCACGCTGCCTGTCCATTAAACGCTGATTCAAGATTTCTAATGAGGGAGGAATGATGAACACACTCACAGCGTCAGTAAATGCCCGTTTGATTTGTTGCGCACCTTGCCAATCAATATCCAATACCACATCAATGCCGGCATGCAGTCGATCGTTGATTTGCGCGGCTGACGTGCCATAACAATGGTGAAAGACATGTGCATGTTCAATAAAGGCATGGTCATGCACCATGCGCTGAAATTCGATGTCGTTGACAAAAAAATAGTCCACGCCATTGGTTTCAGTGGGTCGCATGTCGCGGGTGGTATGAGAAATAGAGACATCAATGCCGGGCAATGTTTCCACCAGATTTTTCACTAAAGTGGTTTTTCCGCCACCCGATGGAGCGGCCACAATAAAAAGACGTCCAGGATACTGTGAAGTCATGTCCTTTGCTCGATTATTTTAGAGTTTTAATATCGCGCAACTATACGCTAAATGTGTAAAAATGGGAACTGACTCGTCATATTTACAGAAATGAGCCATCAAAGCGCGATCTCCCAGTCCACCCACGTTCCACTGTTCAAATAATACAACCCACATCGAATCGGCGCAGGTGAGCGGCTAGCCAATAGCATTGCATATTCATTTACTTGCTCGCGATGATGGGTTTGGGTTTTAGTATCACTCCTTCCTGTTTTGAAATCGATAATCCATCTCACGCCATTTTCAATAAACGTGCGATCAATGATGCGTGTAACGACTTCACCGTGTTCATGGGTCAACAGTTCATATTCGTTTCGTTCCTGTTCATGGCGTTTCATGAGCCAAACGCCTTTGGGGTCGTTAAATAGAGCGGTGATGTTTTGTTTGATCTGCTGCAAAGCGATGTCCACGTCTGTCACATTCAATCCCATGGATATCAACGGATGACGGGCCAATGCCCAGGGAATCTCATCCAATGTTTCTGGGTGATGGGTGCAAATCCATTGCAATAACTCATGCGCAACGACCCCGATGAGCCGTGGGGTGGTGTTGGTATGGATGACTAACGCTGACGTGTTAAACGTGCCGGTCGCGTGAGCCGGTGCTTGTTGATAATAGTGAACCGGGAGATGGAATAAGTCCGGCATTTCTTTTGTTTCTGACGCCTGATTTTCTTCAGTTGACTCATCGGTAAAGGCTTGGCTTTGTAATAAACTGCGAAAGCTGCCTTGTGTGCTTTTTTGGCTTGAATCCAATAGATAAAGCCTTCTCTTGGCGCGCGTTACGGCGACATACAGCAGGCGCTGCCGCTCATAGTCATTTTTTTGTGCATCCAGCTGGCCTAGGTAATCATACAGTAAACACTGTTCATGGTGCGCGGCCTTCATGGGAGACAGCAGCAATAGCTCGCCCTTATCGTCTGTTGGAAACTTCAGCCAGCGAAGCAGGGGAGTATCTTTGCTAGATGACTTGCTGCCGAGTCCGGGCAAGATCACGCAGTCAAATTCCAAGCCCTTGGATTTATGAATGGTCATGATTTGCACGCGGGCAGGGGTCACTTTTTGTGAATACAAGGCATTGAATTCATTGCTAAACATGTCCATGTCTTCGATTTGACCGTCTTGTTCGAATCGCTCCAACAGAAGCCAGTATTGCTCCAAATCATCTTGCTGATGCGCAGTCAGTATGTGTGTGATGTGCAATTGGTTCAGGGTGTTGATGATCGAATCCACCAAGGCGTGCTGGTAGCGCTCAGCCAAAGCGGTATGCATGACGGTGTACACAAAGCCTGCCCGCGCACGGCCGTCATCTGTTAAGTGAGCGATTTTCTCCAGTTGTCCGAGTGCCATATAGATGGACTGGGAGGGCGCATGATTGGCGAGTGCATGCAAATCAGGCAATGACAGCCCACACCAGGGGCTGCGTAAAAAGGCCAGCCAAGCAAGGCGGTTGGCGGGCATCAGCAATGCTTGTGTCAACACCCATACATCACGTAAATGGGGGAGGTGGGCTAGCAAATCGATGTCAACGCCTTGAAATGGAATATTCTGCTCTCGAAGCGCTGCCACGATATCGGTCAATTGACCGCGTGAACGCACTAAAATGGCGATGTTGTCGTTGGGGAACGCTTCGAGCTCATAGGCAATGCTTTGAACAATGATGGCGGCTTCATGCGCACGGCTCGCGCATTGAATCGCAGACACCATGCTATGCTCATCGACAGGTTTTACATTGGTCGATGCGTGATAAGAAACAGCACCGGATTCAACGTCATCGGTAGCGGGGAAAATGGATTTAAATTGATCGTTCACCCAGTCGACCACGGCCGGTGCACTGCGAAAATTACAGCGCAACGCCAATGGAATAAGCGAGACTTCTCCAATGCCATGATCGCGTGCACGCAGAAACAAGCCTACTTCGGCGGCGCGAAAGCGATAAATGGATTGCATCGGGTCGCCTACGATAAACAGTGTTTTCCCATCATCTGGCTGCCAGCCATACACCAGTTGTTGCAGCAGTTGGAATTGTTGAATGGAGGTGTCTTGAAACTCATCGACCAGAATATGGTGAATGCGATGATCTAAGTAAAGCGCCAAATCCGTATGACTGTCTTCATCACCGAGTGCCATCAGTGCTTGTTGAGAAATCGCGCTGAAATCCACTTCATTGTGTTCATGAAAGGCCATGCTTAAATGGGCTGTTAACACCGGAAGCAGCGTTAACAAGGCCTGTAGAACGGCCCATTGCTCAGGGTTGTAGCTTGGTTCGGGCAGTTTTTTCACGCGCAACAGGGCGTCTAGAAAATCAGGCAGCGCGTCTAATGCTGCTAAAAGATGCTTGCTGGCGGATTTAATTTCATCATATTCTTGATCAGAACACTCGCCTCGCTTCAAGCCCACGTGATGGTCAAATCCTTTTCGAAGGGTGTTTTGTGACGTTAATAGGAGTGTGCTGAGACTAGCAACGAGGTGGCTATCGAGTGCGTCAAAGTCGTACCAGTCACGCAAGGGCAATCGGGGAGAATCTAATTTCGCCTCTATACAGGCTAATTTTCGGGCAAGGATCGTTAATTCATCAGCCAGGACTTTGGGAATGGTTTGGCGAAAGCGAGTCAATTCATGCGCTTCAATCCAGGCCAATCCCGCTTCGTATTGCGCTTTATCCTGCGTACGCGCAAGGTATAGGGAAGGCAACCATTGGTCTCGCCGGCCTAACATGCTCGCCCATAATGATAATAATTGGTCTTGCTGATTGTCGACATGGGCTAGCAATGTTTTGATGGCGTCATGGTATGCGGGGTGTTCAAGGGCAAAGGCCAGGCAGGCCATGGCCGCTGCTTGATAGTGGACACGAGGTTTTTCGCTGATTTGAGCGTAGTGAATCTGCTGGTCTTGCAAAGGAATGGCTTGGGTCAGCATTTGGCACAGGGCGTCAATGGTGATGATGCGAAGACGGTTCGGCTGTTGCAATAGCTGCCAGTCAAGCGCGTGGTCTCGCGCCAAGGCCTCTGCGGCAAAGGCATACGTTTGTTGTTGGTGTGCAGACGTGGCCACAGCCCCTGCGGCTACCTGTTGCATGGCCCGTAAAATTCGCTCACGCATTTCATTGGCGGCCTTTCGAGTAAAGGTGAGCGCGATGATCTGTTCAGGATCTGTCACCGTGCTTAATAATCGCAAGTAGCGTTGCGTGAGAATTTCTGTTTTACCGGAGCCCGCGGGCGCTTGCACGATAAACGAGTGTTTGGGATCCGTGGCGCGGGCGCGTTCTTGACCGTCGTCTAGCATGGGATCTCAACGACAATTTCTTGTGCTGGAGGGCGCAAATTGTAAAACGAACTCATGCAGTGTCCATAGGCGCCGGTGTTGGCAATCAGCATGACATCGTTTTCTGTGGTGTCAGGAAAAAGCCGATCATAGCCTAAGGTGTCACCTGATTCGCAGATGGGGCCGACCACGTGTGCGAAGCCTGTGTTTTCATGTGTGAGACACGTTAAATTGACAATCTGGTGGTATGAGCCATACAGTGCGGGCCGTAGCAAGGAGTTCATCCCCGTTTCAATGCCAATAAAACGCACCTTTCCTTTTTCTTTGCATTGCGTCACTTTTGCAAGAATGACCCCACTTTCGGCCACAAAAAAACGACCGGGTTCCAGCCAAAACGATAGATGCGGGTAGCGTGATTTGACCGCGAATAAAGAAGCATCCAGAACAGCCATGTCTAGCGGTTGTTGGCCTGGCTTTTCAGCCAATCCTAAACC
>DNVL01000189.1 GCA_003507515.1 Legionella sp. | reverse complement strand
CCAGTAAAGTCGATGTCATGCAACTGGATCATTTTATTGCTCTTCTCGATACGCTCACGGAGTCAGAACGTGTGGACATCTTGACATCTGCTATTCCGAATGGCGAAGAAGCGGTGGGTGTTCGAATGCAGCGGGTGAATCTTCTGGAAGGCGTGGTTGATCCTCGTCTTAAAACGTGGATGCAACAAATTGAAGATCTCTCGTTAATGGATAACGCATTGCAACAGCTGAAAAATATCTTTAAAGACGATGCTAGTATGGATCATTTTATGCTGATAAAAAGCTTAAAGATGGGTTTATTTGACTCGCCCCATGTCTTGTCAAAAGCACAGTTGAAAAAAATTCTCCTGAGTGAAGAAGGCTTGCTTGAAACGATCCTATCCAATCACCAGGATGAGAAAGCGGCTATAGCAATCCGCTTGCTAGCTTTTTTAACGCCAGAAGATCAGTCTCTCGTTATCAATCGCTCGAAATTGTCGTTATTTAATCTTGCGATTAGTCATCCTAACGATATGATATTTGCGGCAGTTGTTGCACTCATAAAAAAGCACCCATCTCCAGAGGTGATCATCAATGACGGAAAAGGGGAAGCATCGGCCTTATCTGCGATTCTCTTGACGAGCCCGAATATGTCTACTAAATTGGAACGTATCAATGCCTTACTTGATTTAGTTCCAAAAGAGCATTTATTAGACAGTTTTCCATCTGATTTTTTTATAAAATTATCTTCATTTCGTGTTCGTGGGTTTTATCAAGCAGGTCATTTTCTTAATTGGATGAGTCAATCCACGTCTTCACCGGAGGACATTCGTCGTAAAAAAGCCGATCTTTTGAGGGCTATTCCACACGCTTTACATGAAGCTCTAATGAACACCTATACAATTGAGAGAGAACCCCCCGGTGTGTTGCTGGATTGCCTTGTCTCCACTTTAGATATGCACTCTCAAGCAAACGTTTTTCGTATATATGAGAAATCGAAACATCGGAGTGAGTACTCCAAAGAGGACTATCGAATACGCAAATTCAACGCCGACGAAAAACGTGATTATTATCTCCTTGAATTGGCCAGTGACGTGGTTTCATTGGGTCGTGAACATGCATGGCTGTATGAAAAGATGATTACACTGTATAATCAACTTACTCGATGTATGTCAGCGCTTAAAAATTCAGAGAATGCTCAACACCACGAAACATCGAATGCTCAACGCATGCAGGCCATTTGGACCGCTAAAAAACAAATTCGCTCTGGATCATACATTCATAAACTATTGACGAATCTAGAACGCTCTATGCAGGATGATTCGTTTTCCATTAACATTCGAGAGAAATCCTTTCAGGCCCAGGTTGAAGATAAAATAAAATTAGATCGTGTGAATGAAGATAAAAAACAGCATGAAAACAAATCTAAATGGATGGATTTTTATGCGGCTGTACAGCAGCGTGATCCTGAATTTTTGAAACATTTTGAATCATCAGATGGCATGTTAGACACTGCATCAATTATGGAGCAGGGAATACGTATGCAGGATATTAATTCAAATACAAATTGTAATCGATTAACAGAAACCTACGTGCGATTTTATGCCAAATTTCCGTATATCATTGCGCAGTTGTCTGATGTGATTAATACATTTTCTTTAGATGATCAAACGGCTATTTTCAAGCAAGTAGAACATCAATTATCGCCAGAAAAATGGAACGATTTAAATCGTATCTTAAAGGAAGATCAAACCGTTAAGGATGCACGGTTAATGGATTATTTTGAGCCATTATCGGTTGATTCTGCGCCACTTGTGGCACAAACGGGAACCGGGCCCTCTAATGTTCCTCCCCAGATAAACGCCATTAATAATGATGCATATCAGGCGCTACTAAATTTCTTGAAAAATAAAAAAGAGCATCAACAGCATCAACAGGATGACAATCCATTGGTGACTGCTGCCAAAGATGATTTGGATCGTATTCCAGTATTACTGGCGGCGATGAAGTCATTGCCCCCCGCAGATCAGCTTCTTCTTTTAGAGGATTTTTCAGGTCACATCCGATCGATTCTTCGAGAAAATCCACTGGCCACCAAGAGTCCTTATTTGGCTCAGTTAGTGAATGATTATGCGGTGTTAACAAATGCCAATGACTTGAATGCATTGCGTGAGATGGTAACTACCGAGCATAAACTGCATCATGAAAACTGGAATGATTTTCTTGATTTAGATGCATCCAGATCCACGATGCAAACACAAATACAGGCACTGAAACAGAAAGAAATCCCGCTCGCTATTGTGAAAGACAAACCTTTATTAATAAAATTGATGGCTTTAATAAAAACATTTCCTCGAAACGAGATATCCGCTATTCTGAAGAAAAATCAACAGAACCTTATCTTTCAGGTTATTCATGATCCTGAAGCAATGGCAGCTGTGCAATCAACGATGAATGCCTCGGATGAAGCGGGATATATACGTGATATATCGTTAAGATACGCACTAAGAAAGACACTAGACAACGGTCTAAGCACAGCAGAAAGCGTTGCTGCTCAATCTCTATTGTTGACTCAGACGAAGGAGTTGCCAGAATATGCTCAACAGCAGATTTTATTAGGCTGTCTGTCGCAGTTTCGTAGAATGGAGCATCTTGCTCCCTTACTGGCTCACATAAAAGAGCTAACGTATGAAAGCCAGTTCAATATTTTAAAATGGTTTGGTTCAAAACACAGTATAAGATGGAAAACTCAAAGTGTAACGTCCCAAAGCCCACAAGCCAAACGCGACTACCACCTGATCGAACTGGCAGCAAAGGCTTATGCATATCAGCAGCAGGCACTGCAAGAAAAGGGTGCTGAAAAAGCGCGTTATGAATCCGCAGCACGGTATGCCTCTGCGTTGCATGCCACATTAAACGCATTAACTGCGGATGAGAAGAATGGTCCTTGTACGATTGTTCAGACAGAGGCAGATTGGTTAAGAGCCATTGACAATGCAAAGCGTCAATTCAAAGAGATAGATAAGGAGGATAATCTAGAAATCAAGGGATTACTACGCCGACTATGGGGTGCAATCAAACGCCTGACGCGTGCCGTACTGGCACCGAAAACATTACTGGATGAGTTAAGCGCGGCTCGTCCTAGCCATGTGTATGCATCACCACAAGTGATCTGTCTAAAAAGCTATCCAGAAATGGAAAAAAAGTTTGTAGCAGAAAATACGCAAGGCTTCTGGCCATTAGAAAGCGCGTTTTGTTATTCTGGAGCGCCTATATCACCCGAAACGATCTCGCAGATAGTGACGGAAATTAATCAGTCCGTTCGCCAAGAAGATCGCATTAAGATTCTGTCGCACTACATCTGCACAATGAAGAATGCCAGTTTCCTAATTCATACTGGATTATCACAACAGATGGAGCCATTGGCTAAAAAACATCTTTATTTATTAGAGCTAGAGCGTATTACGCTTGATCCTAAATTTACACAGCATCATCAGCAGAAGAAACTTCATAGCCAATTATTATCTGATTTGTTGGCTTATGAGCGTATTAAAAATCCCACGCCAAACGAGTTACTCGAGTTGGATATTAAATGGGTGCTCGCGATTGAGAAATCAAAAATAGGACAAAGCAGCTGGTCTACTTTCTTTTTTGGTCGTTCAACGAAACCATCCTGTGCTGAGGCCTTTAAGGCAACGCTGTTAACTATGCAGCAGGAATGCATTTCTCCTGAGGCGTTAAATCTACGTACTACGAATAAACCAAAGTAGTAAAAATGTTCGGCTCTTCCGGAATTGCCGTGGTATTTGCAATGATCCTG
>DNVL01000240.1 GCA_003507515.1 Legionella sp. | reverse complement strand
CGGGTCTATTGCAACCGGCAGTAGGTGACATTCGCTATGATGGGGAATCCATCGCAAAGAATAGGGCAGGGTATCAACAAGCGCTGTGTTACGTGGGGCATAAATCGGGCGTCAGTCCATTATTGACCGTTCGAGAAAATGTACGTTATAGCGTGCATGCCCCATCAACAGTTGCTTTTCATGCCTTGATCAAGCGTTTTGGTTTGACGGGTTGGGAGGACGTACCGTGTGGTTTATTGTCTCAGGGAACACGCAGACGAGTTGGATTATTACGCCTCCTCATGGCAGCATCATCACTATGGTTATTGGATGAACCGCTGGTGGCGTTGGACCAAGAGGCTGTTTTGATGTTAATGGATTGCTTCAGAGAGCACCTGGATAAAGGCGGCATGATCATATTAACCTCACACCAGCCCGTGCCTTTATACGATAGGCTATGCCTGGACTATTGTTTATGATGGATGTGGTTCGATTATTTAAACGGCAATTCGCGCGCGAATGTTGGGTGCATGCACGCCAGATACGTATGGTGGTTAATGCGTGCCTGTTTTTTTTCATGATCATGGTGTTTTTCCCGCTCACCATGCCGCCGGACACCGCGTTGTTGCGAATGATGTTACCCGGATTGGTTTGGATTGCCGTTTTGCTCAGTATGCTGTTGTCATCAGAACGCTTGTTCCAGTCTGATTACGATGACGGCATCATTGAGCAATGGTTGGTGTCGGGGTATCCCATCAGTGTGTTTGTGGCAGCCAAAGTATTGTCGCAATGGTTCGTCACCATCGTGCCTATCTTGTTTTTTTGTCCGATTTTAGCACTATTGTTTACGTTAAAGCTACAAGAAGCGGTGGTTGTGATGCTGAGCTTGCTGTGCGGCACGCCGGCTATTTTATTCCTGTGCGCATTGGCGGCAGCCTTTGGAACGGGTTTGCGACAGACGGGGGTGTTGATGGCACTGATTTTACTGCCATTGACGATTCCAGTGATGATTTTTGGCAGTGGTGCGATTTTAGCTGTCATGCAAGGGCTGCCCGTGCAAGGCTATTTAGCCATTTTATTGGCGATGTCATGCGTGTCGGTGGGTTTTTTACCGTTTGCAATAGCGGGAGTCGCAAGGATTTGCTTTGTCGACTGAGGGATGGAAATAGCCCGCTATAAAATTTCACTTGGATTCTAAAGAAAAACCAGGTAAAATTCACGACTAGTCAAAACAAGATGGTTAGGAGTAGGACAATGGCCGTACAACAGAATAAAAAATCACGCTCACGACGAGACATGCGTCGTTCACACGATGCCTTGACAATGCCCACATTGTCTACAAACTCAACCACCGGTGAGCGGCATTTGCGTCACCACATTACCCCAGACGGATACACCATTGATGGCCGTAAAATCATTCTGTCGGGCACCGTTTACGAAGCACAAGAGTAATCCCCTTGGCGACTATCACCATTGCTATTGATGCAATGGGTGGGGATCATGGCTTAGATATTGTGATCCCTGCCTGTGTGCGTGCTGTGCAAAACAATGCTGATTTGAAATTGCTATTGGTTGGCGATCAAAGTCAAGTGATTCAGCAGCTTAAAAAGCATGGTTCATCCATCAATAGCCAACTCTCTGTTGTGCATGCGTCCGATGTGGTGGGCATGGATGAGTTGCCTTCTTATGCATTGCGAAACAAAAAAGATTCGTCTATGCGTGTTGCCATTAATTTGGTAAAAGAAGGCAAGGCGCAGGCCTGTGTGAGTGCTGGCAACACGGGTGCGCTCATGGCGACCGCTCGCTTTGTCTTAAAAACGCTTCCAGGCATTGACCGTCCTGCTATTATAGCGGAATTGCCCACCATGCACGGCCGAACGCGCGTCATTGATCTCGGTGCGAATGTCGATTCATGTGCCGAACACCTGTTCCAATTTGCGGTGATGGGTTCTGCTCTCATTAAAGCATTGGACGGAAAGGCCGCGCCTAAAATTGGTATATTGAATATTGGTGTTGAAGAGATCAAAGGCAACGATCAAGTCAAGCGCACGGCGCACATGCTGTCTGAATGCAAGCTGATGAATTATGTTGGCTATGTTGAGGGCGATCATTTTTATTCTGGCGATGTGGACTTGGTCGTGTGTGACGGTTTTGTTGGTAATGTGGCGTTGAAAGCCAGCGAAGGCTTGGCCAAACTCATGATTTCTGTGCTGAAAGAATCGTTTCGACAAAATTGGTGGGCTAGTGTTGTGGGATTAATGGCGCGTCCCGCGCTGGCGCATTTAAAAAAGCGCATGGATCCGGCTCGATACAATGGCGCAAGCTTGTTGGGATTGAACGGGATCGTGGTCAAAAGTCATGGTGGCGCAAGCGAGCTGGCATTTCAGTATGCTGTGGAAGAAGCCATGTTACAAGTCAAAAACAATGTGGTTGATTTGGTTCGGGATCAAATTACCGACTTCATCAATCAAGGTTTGTTGCTCTAAGAGGCCCTACCGCCATGTTAAAAACGGCATATGTTTTTCCGGGCCAAGGCTCGCAATCCGTTGGGATGCTGCGTGACCTGTCAGTCGATCATCCGTCTATTCTCCAAACCTTCGCTTCTGTTTCAGAACGCTTAGGTTATGACGTTTGGGCGTTGGTGCAAGACGGCCCCGATGTGCGATTAAATCAAACCGAACATACGCAGGTGGCCGTACTGACAGCCGATGTGGCCGTTTTTTCTGTGCTAAAACAGCAAGGGGGTACCCCAGCTAGCATGATGGCAGGCCATAGTCTCGGTGAGTACGCGGCATTGGTGTGTGCGGGCGCCATTGATTTGCCCGATGCGGCAGAGCTTGTGGCTATGCGTGGAAAGCTAATGCAAGACACCGTGCCGCTTGGCCAGGGTGCAATGGCAGCCATTGTGGGTTTATCCGATGAGCAGGTGCAAGTGCTTTGTGCTGAAGCGTCTGCAGTGGGCATGCAAGTCACACCGGCAAACTATAATGCCATTGGACAAGTGGTGATTGCGGGTCATACGGCAGCGGTCGAAAAAGCCCTTCTTCTTGCAGAAGTGCGGGGTGCTCGTCTGGCGAAACAAATCCCTGTCAGCGTGCCATGCCACTGCCCGTTATTGACACAAGCCGCCGATCTGTTCGCACCCTATTTGCAAGCAGCGCCTTTTCAGACACCAGAACTGCCCGTGGTGAGTAACGTTGACCTCAGTGTGTATCAATCCGCTGAGCAGATCAGGCGTTTGCTGAAAGAACAACTCTACCGACCGGTTCGTTGGGTCGAAACCATTCAATGGATGAAAATCCAAGGCATTGAATCCATCATTGAGTGTGGGCCGGGCAAGGTCTTAAGANNTGGATTAATTAAACGCATTGACAAATCATTGCAGGCTAGCAGTATCTGTGACATCAGGAGTTTAGAGGCAGCCTTGGCACATCGCACATGAGAATATAGAGGATTTTACAGTGATAAATTTAGAAGGCAAGATGGCATTGGTAACCGGTGCCAGTCGCGGCATTGGTCGAGCTATTTTGATGGCGCTGGCTAAAAATGGCGCCTATGTTGTGGGCACGGCTACCACCGAAACGGGTGCCGCAGCCATTACTGCTGAACTAGAGCTGGCGCATTTGGCCGGCGAGGGCAGGGTGCTGGATGTGACTCAAACCGCAAGTGTTGAGGCGTTGCATGAATACTTGTCATTGAACAACAAAGCCCCGTCTATATTGGTCAATAATGCCGGCATTACAAATGACAATTTATTGTTGCGCATGGAGGACGAGGAATGGTTTAACGTGATTGAAACCAATTTAAACTCGGTCTATCGTCTCAGTAAATCGTGCCTGAAATCAATGTTTCGTGCACGTTGGGGACGTATTATCACGATAGGATCGGTGGTAGGCTCCAGTGGCAATTCAGGTCAGGTGAACTATACTGCAGCAAAAGCTGGCGTGATTGGTTTTTCAAAATCATTGGCCCAGGAAATGGGCAGTCGAGGCATTACCGTGAATGTGGTGGCGCCTGGCTTTATCGATACCGATATGACGGCTGCATTGCCATCTATGGTGAAGGATGAAATGCTGAAGCGCATTCCGATGAAACGGCTGGGCAGTGCCGACGATGTGGCTCATGCGGTTGTTTTTTTAGCCTCAGATGCTGCAAATTATATTACAGGTGAAACCCTTCATGTAAATGGCGGAATGTACATGGATTAGCCACACTTGCGTTATCTGAAGAATTGAATACACTAGCGATTAAAATTTTTAATTAACCGAAGAGGAAGTACACGTCATGAGCACAGTAACTGATCGAGTTCGTAAAATCGTTGTAGAGCAATTGGGTGTGAAAGCTGACGAGTTGAAAAACGACGCATCGTTTGTTGACGATTTGGGCGCTGATTCGCTCGATACCGTTGAGTTGGTTATGGCCTTGGAAGAAGAATTTGAAACAGAAATTCCAGATGAAAAAGCCGAAAAAATCACAACCATTCAGGAAGCGATTGACTACATCGAATCCAGCATGGGTCAAGAATAAATATTTACTGCGAGGAGTTAATCATTGAATAAGCGACGAGTCGTTGTCACGGGCTTGGGGATGATCACCCCTGTCGGTCTTAATGTAGAGGAATCCTGGGGAAATATTTTGGCAGGCGTCAGTGGCGTGGGTCGGGTTGAAGACTTCGATACCACAGATTACAGCACCAAAATTTGGGCCAAGGTCAAAAACCTAAACATCGAAGATCACATGCCCCTTAAAGATGCTCGAAAAATGGACTTATTCACGCAGTATGGCATGATTGCTGCTGACGAAGCGTTGGCGGATTCTAACCTGGTTATCGATGAGGCGTTGTCTTATCGAGCAGGTGTGGCCGTTGGTGCAGGCATCGGTGGCATTCAAACCATTACCAATAATCAAGAGCGATTAATGCAGGGTGGACCGCGCAAAGTATCACCTTTCTTTATTCCCGCTGGTATTATTAACATGGTGGCAGGACAGATTTCGATTAAGCACAATCTAAAAGGTCCCAATATATCCGTTGTAACCGCATGCACCTCTGGCACGCATAACATCGGCATTGCCGGTCGCATGATTGCTTATGGAGATGCCGATGTGATGGTGTGTGGTGGCGCTGAAATGACCGACACCCCGTTATGTTTGGCAGGCTTCTCAGCCGTACGCTCTTTATCCATGCGCAATGATGCACCTGAACAAGCTTCTCGTCCTTGGGACCGAGACCGTGACGGATTTGTCATGGGTGAGGGGGCTGGTATTTTAGTGTTAGAAGAATATGAACACGCAGCAGCACGTGGTGCTAAAATTTATGCGGAATTGGTAGGGTTT
>DNVL01000053.1 GCA_003507515.1 Legionella sp. | reverse complement strand
TGCTTGTGTATAACCACAAATATCAGCATATTGCGCGGTAAGGCTGATGTCTTCTAAATTATTAAGCCCGCTAAACAGGCTGACTTTGTTGAATTTAGAAACTCCCGTGAGAAAGACAAATTTTAAATCGGCATCGTGTGCTTTCATGACGCTGTATAAGTTTTTAAGCCCTTCTCGGATAATGATGGCCATTTGGGTGTCATCCATGTTATCTAGAATGGGTTTGTCGTATTCATCAATGAGAACCACCACACGGGTTTGTGTTTTTTGATGGAGCTTGGTCATCAAGTCACTGAACCGGTTGCTGACGTCCAAATAAGGGCTGCTCACCTCGTAGCTTTGAAAATGAGTATCTAATATGGCATGAATTTTTTGTTCCAAATCATCCAGCGTTTGAATCACACCGCCGCCAAAATCAAAGTGAATAAGGGGATATTTTTTTGACCAATCCCAGTTTTTTTCTAAGTACAACCCTTTGAATAGGAATTCATTGGCTAAAAAGGCTTGCTTTAATGTGTCGATGAACAAACTTTTTCCAAACCGATGGGGACGTGAAAGAAAATAGTAGGCGCCTTCTTGCGTCAGCGTGCTGATGTGGTGTGTTTTGTCAATGTATACGCAGTTATCGGCTTGTATTTTTTCCAAGCTTGAGTAGCCGATGGGTAGGTTTTTTTTCATTTGTTCTCTGTGTGATAACGAGCATACGATAGATTAAATATTGTACTATAGTGTCGCTAGGATAGTAAGGTTTTTTTGCCTGTTCAAAAAACCAGTATGTTATATAATAACTAACATACTGGAGATATGCGATGAATATCTATGAACTAAGAAACATCATTAGTGCGGAGATCGTTGATTTTAATCAGCTGAGTGCGGCATTGAGCCATTACGCACATCCCAGAGGAAAAATAAGTGCTTGGTTAACATCAGGTGAATTAATCCGAGTAAAAAAAGGGCTGTATGTGTTTGGTCGTGCCGCTTGCCGGTATCCTTACAGCATCGAATTATTGGCAAACCTCGTCTACGGTCCATCCGCGATTTCACTTCGTTACGCCCTGTCATATTACGGGTTAATACCCGAGACAGTGCACACGATCACGAGCATTACCAGCAAGCGCAATAAACGATTTAGTACGCCGGTGGGTGATTTTACTTACCGCTATTTACCACCCGCAAAATACACCATAGGTATTCAAATAGAACAACGGCCGCACCACACCCATTTTTTAATGGCTTCTCCAGAAAAAGCATTGTGTGACACCATTATGTTATCAGAAAAAAATCTGACCCTTGCCAGTGAGGATGCATTGGAAGCCTTTTTATTTGATGATTTGCGCATGGATGAAGAAGCCTTTAAAACATTATCCATGCCATCTATACAGCAAATAGCCGATTGCTACCACAACCCTCGGCTCACTTCTTTTTCTAACTACGCACAACGATGGGTGAAAAACCATGCATCAAGTCATTGAAACCATGCTAAGGCCTTATCAATGCCAGTCTGAATTGGTATATTAGTCGCAATATTGCCGTTCATTTGTCGCATCTACAAGAACGGCTGGTGCAAAGCCATCATTGAGATCCTTTTGAAACATTATCGCATGAGGCGTTGGTGAGCCTCATTGAAAATAAAATCAGTGACATTCGCTTTGATGATGCCAAGCAAGACGTTGCTGATTTTCTAAAAGACAAATCAGCTATCGCCTCATGGTCAGCCCCGTTTTTTATAGAGCTGACCGCGCATTTAAAGTCATGCTAGCGCCTACATCTCCCGAATCGGTGTAAAGGTGCACGCATCTAGCGCTAAGTGTTTTTCCGGTAGAAACAAATTCAACTCATCGGTTATCACCTCGATCAAATCAATCTGATGGTCCACCGCCACCATGCAGTCATAAGTTGACATCACATCATTTGCGATGCTGTCGTTTGCACAAATGGCCAATGTCGTTTGATGGGCGTAAGCATGCTGAAAATCCCCTAAACACCGTTGGCAAGTGACGCCTAATAGACCCCGCACGTCCATCGTTAACAAGTAGTAGTCTGAACAGGCCTGCACATGAAAGGTACAGGTGACGTCGCAAGGGACGGCTAAGCGTTCCGGAAGACGTGCGTGTAGGTTGAGAGAAACCGTTTCAGGAGACTGCTGACGTGCGTGGGATCTTAAACAAATTTTCATCAATCACTCGGATCCGTTCAAAAATGACATGGTAACCGAACGATCGCTGGCTTGCCAGTACGAAAGGGTCTTTTATTGCCTCGAAGATTGATATTCTGACATGGTGACCTATACTAAAACAAAATGATCGTTGTGCACAAATCGAGGATACACTCATGTCAACCACGCCATTTTTTAAATTAGGTCGGTTTGTCTATCAGCATCGGATCCTCATGATCATTCTCTGGGGAATCTTGGTGCTCAGTGCCCTGCCCATTCTTCCCCATTTGATGACGCCTTTTCAAAGCACCGGTTTTGTTGATGAACAATCCAGCAGTGCCGAAATGGACCGGTATCTAGATAAAACATTTGGGGATAGGAATAACCGGTTTATCGTGATGTATCACAGCAAAACGTTGCTCGCAACCAGCGCTGCTTATCGTCAAAAAATAGATAAATCCTTGGCCAGTCTCAAGGACTACCCAATAAAACATAGCATCTTCCTGCCGAGCATGAATAAACGCCAGATATCATCTGATAAACACACCGCTTTTGCAGTGATTGTGCTCGATAGCCCGTCTCCCATCACGCCCAATCAATTAACGGAATTTAAACAGGCCATTAAAACACCGCGCCACATGACCATGAAACTAGGGGGTGAACCTATTTTTATAGAGAGCATCAATCAACAAACCCAGGCTGATCTATATCACGCAGACCTCATTGCCGCCCCCATGGCCATCATTATTTTGGTCCTTATCTTTGGATCCCTTGTGGCCGCTATTATCCCCGTTGTGTTAGGCGGCGGGTGTGCTGTTATTATTCTGATGACGCTCTTTGGAATAGCACATGTCACCGCGTTGTCTATCTTCACCATCAACAGNNGATGCGATTGCCATCACGATCGCAACCGCTGGAAAAGCCGTTTTTTTTAGTGGGCTTGCGGTATTTATTAGTTTGAGTGCCTTGTTGTTATTCCCCGTCAATATCTTATTCTCCGTGGGCGTGGGCGGCTTAACGGCTGTTTTTATGGCCGTGATGATTGCCCTCTTCGTCTTGCCTGCCATGCTTGGCGTATTGAAAACGGGGATTAATCGGTTTCCTGTGCGCTTGTTTAAAAAAGCCAGCACAACAAACGCGAACCCCTGCTGGCGTTATATCGCAACAGGGGTGATCAAGCGGCCACTGCTGTTCTTCTTTTCAGCCCTTATCGGTTTGTTGCTCCTGGGGGCGCCCTTCTTAAACGCCCGACTTGGCGTGTCTGATGTGCATGTTCTCCCAGAACACTCTGAAAGCCGTGTTTTTTTCAATGCATACAAAGATGCATTTGATGTGAATGCGTTAAGTCCGATTACGCTTGTGATTCAAAGCAATCAAGGCGAGATATTAACGCCTAAAAACATCTCACAGCTGTATGATCTATCTAAAAAACTACAACATAACCCATCCATCGCACACGTAAGCAGTATTACGACCACCCAACCTGGGTTAACCAAAAATCAATATCAACATTTATATCAAGCTTCAACAAGATTTGATGATCCATCCATTCGTCTTATGCTCAAGACAACCACACGAAAACAATTGACGCTCATCGACGTTGTAAGTAAATATGATGCCAACTCCCCGAAAACATCGGACTTAATCAACGAATTACGTGATCTTTCCCCAGGCAACGGGCTGCGTTTGCAGGTCACGGGCGTTCCTGTGAATAATCTCAATGTCTTGCACCGGATCGCTCATCTGTTTCCCTTTGCGCTGGTTTGGATTGTCGTGCTCACGTATCTCGTGTTGCTTGTTTTATTACGATCCGTCTTTTTGCCATTGAAGGCCATTCTCATGAATGCATTGAGTTTATGTGCAACCTATGGCGTCTTGGTGTTTATCTTCCAAGAAGGCCATTTGCACGAGCTGCTTCACTTTGACCCGCAAGGCATTTTGGATATCAGCCTGCTTGTGATTATTTTTTGTGCTCTTTTTGGCTTTTCCATGGATTATGAAGTGTTTTTACTCACGCGTATCCAGGAAGAATATGAAAAAAATAAAAACAATGATCAAAGCATTGTGTTTGGTATTGAACACAGCAGCCGAATTATCACGAGTGCCGCACTGATTGTGATCGTGACCTGCGGATCCTTTATGGTGGCGGATGTGCTCATGGTCAAAGAATTTGGGTTAGGCGTTGCCGTGGCTATTTTTGTCGATGCATTTCTAGTACGAACCATTCTTGTGCCTGCAACCATGGCGCTGATGAAAGATTGGAATTGGTATCTGCCGAAGTGGCTGGATAAAATGCTTCAACTACCTTAACTGTTTTTAATGACCCGGAATATCGACAACAAGTTAATCAGTAAGTCATAAAAAAGACAACATTATTGGCTTTTTTTCTATCTTTATGGTAACATAATGATACTTTAATTCTGGAGAGGTTAGGCCATATGAACTTTTTTGAATCATACCAAGAGGATTCGAACGCGGTTATGCCATTAGAAAAAAACCCTTTGACTGTATTTAATGGTTATCGAACGCTCCCCTTGTTTGAAAAAACAAAGCGCGTGTTTGACCTCTATGGTGGCCGTTGGGACAACAAATACCCTGATGGAAAATTGCTTGGATTGCTAGATTATGTGACACTATGCATCCCAAGAACTATCGCAGCGGGTCAGTCTCATCTTGACGGCCAGGTATATAGACAAGATGAAAATGACGAAGATGTATCTTGCTTTGATGACCTGCCCATAGGCTTAACCGTTGCTGGTGGAGTACTGTATTTTGCAGTGATTGTGGTCGCAGGCTCGATGCATATAGCAAAAAATGCCGCTGCTGGCGGGCTTACAGTTGCATCAATGCCTTTTGTTTTGGCAGAGCATGCTTCCCATCTTCTCGCTTCTCATCATGAAAGCCAAGCAGACACAACGCAGGTTCCTCCTCAGGTTCCTCCGCAGGTTCGTCCTCAGGTTTGTTGATATTTCATCTCCCTGCGGCTTGTCCGCAGGGAGTATAGCCACGTCTTTAAATCCGATAAGCCAACCTGACAAATCCTGCGTACAAAAAAGGCACATAATCCTTTGCCGGATTTAATTCCGATTCCCCATAACCCGCCGTGTAATTTGCACCCAATTCCGCCATGATGTGTTCGGTGAGGTTGTAATTCAAACCCATGCCAAAGGTTGGTGTGAAACGTCTGCTATCCGTCAGTTCGTCCCTGCGGTGCGTCTCTGCAACACCGACCGCAGAATACACGCGAACGGTGGTGCGTGGAACCATTAACATCACCTTTGCGATGACAGAAATCGTTTCTGTTTGCGTATGCAAATCTAAAATGCCTTCATTTTCAAACGCGAACAGACTGAATTCATCAAACGAAACCTTTGCATTTGGATAATGCATATAATGGGCTTCAAGCGCAAAATAGGGATTCAACTCATAGCCTGCAAATCCTCCCCAAACGCCCCCCCCTTCCGTGACCGAAATAGGCGTCGATATGCTCATGGCCTGGCTTTTATTCGCGTCTGATGGCACCAACCCTTGCCAAGTCGTTGATCCATAACCGGCTGTCACGCCCACATAAAACGGGTGCTGAAAAGCGGCATTGGGCTTTCGCACCGGTTCAGAAAAAACGAGCGACGAGCAAAGACAGACACCCACGATAGTCAAAATACGCATAGACGCTCAACTTAAATGAATGAAAGACTTATTCGCAAGGATGCCCTGTGCCACTGCACAACTCATTTTGGCTTGTTGTGCCGCCTAAGCGATAACAGTTCCATGCATCAATGCATTTTTGTGTGGTTGTTTCATGTTGCGATTCGCACGCGCGCGGTAATGAACCATACAAGGCAATCATGCGATCATAAAGCGACTTCATATTTCTGCACATGCCTTGCGGTAAGTGCGCTGCGCAGTGGCATTGACCGGCCACTTTGAATGAACTACAGAAACCCGGGCCATCAATGGCTGACGCAACGGGGCAGG
>DNVL01000285.1 GCA_003507515.1 Legionella sp. | reverse complement strand
CTAGTGGCTTACCTGTCAAGAGTTATCGGAGGGTGATTTATTGAGCTTGGGTCCCAATTCCTGGCTTTCTTGTTGCGTTAGTATTGAGCAATAAAGCGTGTCGCTTATGCGTTTGAAGAATAACGCATGCACCGGCTTCATGAACATTCCAATGTATTTTTCCTGGCCTACATAACTTCGATAAAAATTTATCGAGGCATCAATGTGCTCATTGAATTGAGGTGAATTTTTGGCTCCGGTCGATTGGCAAATCAACGTCAATGCCTTGAACTCGAGAGCTTTATTTTCGACCATCCAGCCCTTATCCCAACGCACATATGCGGCTTCCGTGCGTGAAGGATTAAACGTTTCCTGTTCTATTTCTTTTTCAACCTGGATCTCCACTTGGACTTCATTTTGTACCTCGACTTCCGTATTCAATGCAGATAAACCGACCTTTTGTTTGAGATCGCAAACACCCTCTTGGCACGTTGCCTTAACGATATGGCTCAACTGAGCAAACATCGCCTCGCTTTCCTTTTTATCAGGCGTTTGTTCGGCAGACTGCAATAATCTCACCCAGTCACTCGTTAATTGTTGATACAATAAGCTCAACAAATAATCGGTATCGCGTGTTTCAGTCAAGCCACCGTGTTTTTTAAAAAATGCGCCGGGGTCTTTGTCTTCGGCCTGTTTTTCAATAAAATAGCGTTCGAAGAGGGTCAGCAGTGCGGCCTTCCTCCCTGCTGCGTCATCACCGGTCACATTTAATATGCGACGGTTCAAATCATCAGCGATTAAACTCCTCATCTTAGGCGCGGCGGTCACGAAGTTGTCTCGGGCTAATTGGCGTTTTTGATTGTTCTCCATGGTTGCCTTTAATGCTTCAAGCGATTGCGTTGCAAGGTGCGCAGGGACGATGATATCGATGCGTTGTTCGCCCTCGACAAGGCCACGCATTCGCATCGCTCCTTGTAAAAAACGATTCATGGGCGTGGTGTGATCGATGAGCACCAAAGCATGCGCATGCTCGGCCTGTCGAAGATCCGTACCGGTCGTGCGCAGTTGATCGTAATAAGTAAAGCAAGCCCCAGGACCACAGCCCAATCGTTTTGAAATCACATCTGGATCAGATGATCCGATGACGATGGGTGATGGCGAGGTGAGATCATCGCCAATGCGCAATGCCGTTACTTTCTTTTGTTCATTAAAATACAAGATGTATTGCAGGGGTTCTGGGTCGTTAAACCGCGCATCCTCTCGCTTCAAATAGTGTGCCAATGATAGAGCAACCGCTATATTGTCGATGCCTGTAAACGCCGCACTGATATCGATGATCGCCCGGGTTTGAGCTGACGCGTTATCACGTGTTAATAAATCGGCAATATACTGATCTGTTGTCTTAAAATCTATCCCTTGAATGGTAGGTGTTTTGGATTGAATAGCACTATAAACAAGGCCATTTTCCCCCCTGACAGCGTCCTTGTCATAATAAAGCCTTGGATCATACGTACTGGCATTGTCAGGCGTGCCGCTAATGCCCTGACAGGAATGAACCATCTTGACCAAATCATAGGAATTGGCTTTCAAAATTTCCGAATCGGTGCGAATATGCTTCAATACATGGGTTTTGAGCACGTCAGCGATTAACGCTTTATCAAACTGCAGGTGCTGGTGCAATTGGGTGAATTGAGCCTCGTCCTTTAAATCCAACTGACTGAACAATAATGCTGGATCCAGTCCTTGGGTCCGTTCGGCAAACAAGTGTCCCGTGGGTGTGTCATCAAGGGTCCGGTGTCCATGTTCAACCCTTTCTTTTTGCGCCCCGATTTGCCATTCGTCTAAAACATGGCGCAATAAATCCTTTCCTAGTCCGGTTAATGCGAGCGATTGAATCGTATAATTCACCGTTTCAATGGAATCTTGAAAACGACTTCGTTCCTTTGGCGTATTGTTGCCCTGATAGGGGACCGCCAACGCACGGGTCTCGGGTGCCATCGCCATGGATTTGGAAGGGCCATAATGTTCACCTGCGTTTCGTGCCAAGGTATTGGGCAAAAAGACACTGATTTCGCGCATGAAAAAAGCAATCCTGTCCTGATCCTCAGGTGATGCTTGTAAAATACAATCCGGCGTAGATGGATTGTTTCCGTTATCTTTTAAATAGTTCGACAGCTTGCTTGCATCAGACGACGTGGGTCCTCCAATGCGCTCTACAAAGGATCGAAGGGGGCTTTTCACATGCCAAACGAGCGCATCCGCCAACCGTTCGCACGCGCTTTTAAATGCATGGTGTTCGACCAAGAGTGCATTGTTTGTTACGACATCGCTTAAGCAGATGTCATTATCCAGATGGACGTATTCAAAGAATTGATACAATTCGACGCTGGCGAGAACAATGCTTTTCGGTATACTGCCTGGTTCGCCCATCGTGAAATTCAATTGGTTGCTATACTCCAGTTCCTGATGATTCTCATCAATGATCATATCCGCCCGGTTTTTAAACAAGGACATGATCTTGTCTGCCCAAAGCACCTGGCTTTCCCATTCGGACATCCTTGCCATTGACACTTCAGACGGCTCCCCATGGATAATGGGTTTCATTTTTAAGAGTTCAATGTGCTTGAGTTTGAGTGACAACAACGCATCCTTGGTCGTGACCCTGTAGTGCTTATGGACCATATCATCCGTGAGATCACGATAAATTTGTTCAAGGCGCATGGCACTGCAATCACTGTCCCGGCTAAATTCAAACATATCAGCAGTTTGATTAAACAAGGCATTGGATGTGGCTTTTAAATCGGTGAAATTCGTATGCAACAAGGCACGGGGTACAACAATGACCACCAAGTTCTGACCAGTGGCCTTTTTTTGTGCCATTGTGGGTAAAATGACTTTGGACTTGCCCCCACCCATGATGATTTTTTCAACCACCTCAGCATAACGCCCATCTTTACTCGCTAATAATCGTCCCAACGCTTCTTTTTGTTGTGGACGCAATAGAATATTTTCATGCCATTGAAAGAGGCTCAGTGCAGGATCATCCACAACACTTATCAAGTTTTCAGTCAACAAGGCTTGGGCTAGCCGGTACTTTGCTCGATCTTGATCGTCTGGTGTTGTCGCCTGTTGAACGTTGTCCAATTGCACCTGAACACGTGCATGCTGCTGTGCACGCAAGCCCTGGTCAACATAGTTTGTGAGCAGGGTTTGCAATTGACCAATCGTGGCATCGGACAATCCGGTTTCCGTTTTATACCGGGTTGTATCCTGATGAAAATAAAGCGTTAACAATTGCGGCATATCCAGTGGTGCGCGTTTACTGGCGGCTAAATCAATATCCCATCGTTGTTTTAACGCGGGATCACTGGGGCCATTTTGGGCTAACGCCAAAATCCTTTGGCTTAATTGTTCTTGAGCCGTGGTGAGCTCCTCCAACGCTTGCCTTGTTGAGAGTATTAAGGATAGAATCATCTGCTGGTCTAGGCCCTGTATTGCCATTCCCTTGAGTTTACATAATGATTGGTATTTGACCTCGCCAACGGCATATTCGTCCTGCTGCAATGCAGACAGCGCACCGCCGGTACGATAGATTATCGATTCCTCACGCCATTGTTGCATCATCTCCTTTAACGGCGCGGTGAGTGATTGCTCGAAAGGCTCAAGAGACAACGCGTCGTTCATGAGATTAGGGATGATGTGCTTTGGCGGTTGTGGCAGCGTTTCCCACAAGCTTTGGGCGCTCATCAACAGCTCCGTCGTCGTATCCACCAGTTGAGGAACAAACATGTTGGGTGCATGGAGGGTTTGAGCATGACAGATTAATTCTTTAT
>DNVL01000217.1 GCA_003507515.1 Legionella sp. | reverse complement strand
TTGCCCGCGTGAGAACTGCCCGTCGTGTTTGTAACGGTATAGAGTGCTTTTACATTACCCCCGACCGTCACATGCGTTGGTAATGCTGTATCGGCTTTCGGAACAATGCTAAATACCGCCGGGTGAGCCACCATGCTGCCCGTGCCCAACAAGGTGAAAACCAAAAATGGCATGATCCGTTTGAATGTTGCGTTCATCCTTTAGTTCCTTGTCCACGGAATAAACGTGAATTGAAAGAGAATCTGGTTGGCATATACATGCGATTGTTTTAATGCACTTGAAATAGGTATTCCATCGATTTGAGCGCGACCTGTTTTTACCGATCCCAAATCAGTGAATCGATAAGCCATCCCTATTCGGAACGATTGAGACACACTAATATCAATCCCAGGCCCTATGGCGTACGTAAAATGGGTTTGTGCATGGCGGGTAAATACAGGGGTAAATTCGAGAAAAGGCGGTACGCTTGTTTGGTAATTATACATTTGATTGAAAGCAGCCCCTAGCCCCACCATCAAAAAAGGTTGCGTCTTTTCTTTTTCAATCCAGTACAATTTACCCTCCGCTAATAACTGGCGACTCTGTGTCTGATATCGATAGCGATAAGTATTATCAGACATTGGATCAGCGCCTTGGGTTAAGGCACCCGTTGTAGCGAGAACGCTGGGTTGATAATAGCCCAATCCTGCCATGAGCTTCCATGACGAAGAATGCTTCACTTCGGAGCCAACAAATCCACCCCACAGGCTATTGGTGCTATTTGAACCCTGTGGCTTGTAGCGATAGGTACAGAGATCCAATGGCGCAAACGCCTGAGATTGTCCTAATTGCGATAGAGAAGCACCTGCTGTGAATGTAAAGACCGGTTGCAAAAGTGCAAATGAACGATTTGACTCAAAGAGTAGAATCAAAAAAAGCAATAGACATTGCTTAACACTTAGTCCTTTAATAAGTCTAACTCCTGTCTGTTTTATATCATGACCTGGATTAATTCACGAGCTATGATACGCACATTTAAATCAAGATCAAGTAGTACAAGTCGTACAAGTAGCAGAGGTAGAAAAACAGGCAAACAATAAAAAATAAAGGCTATACTATGGGTGAATAGATAATACATGTCTTGTTGGAGAATTAAAAAACGAACAAGGAGTAATATCATGAAATCATATCAAATAAAGTCAATTTTTTTAACGATACTACTCACCACGGCATTAACCGCCTGTACGACGACCCAAGTAGGGACAACCGTTGGTGGCGCTGCGGGGGCAGGCTTAGGATATGCGGTTGGCGGTGGATGGGGGGCAGCCATTGGCGGCGGCGCAGGTGCACTGCTAGGTCATGAAATCGGTCAAAATCAGACGCGCTATCGTCAATAATCCTTCATGTCATCTACAAACAGCGACGCCTCTGGGGAGGTCGCTGTCTGAATTGCGGCACTTCTAATCGACAAATTTCCGCGTTAAAGAAGCAACGTGTTGCCCTTGAAAGCGTGCAATTTGAAGCTCAATCGCCGATGGGTGTCGACTGCCGTCGGCGCCGGCGAGGGTTCCGGCCCCGTAGGGTGAGCCGCCACGCATTTCGCTTACATCGGTTAATCCTTTTTCAGAATAAGGGACTCCGACTAAGATCATGCCATGATGAATTAAGGTGTTCCAAAAAGAAGTGATGGTCGTTTCATTGCCGCCACCCGTTCCCGTTGACGTAAACACGCTACCCAGTTTACCTATCAATGCGCCGTTTACCCACATTCCACCCGTTTGATCAAGAAAATTTCGCATTTGCGAAGCCATGTTGCCAAAACGCGTGGGCGTACCAAAAATAATCGCATCGTAATCCGCCAGATCACTGGGTTTTGCAATATCTGCCTTTTGATTCAATTGGATGCCTGCTTTTTCTGCCACGTCGAGCGGCATGGTTTCAGGAACACGTTTGAGCGCAACAGACACACCGCCAACGCTGGACGCCCCCTCAACCACAGCCTGAGCCATGGTTTCAGTATGACCATAACTAGAATAATAAAGCACTAAAATGTTCGCCATCACGCACTCCTTTATGAAAATAAAGATTGTCCTTTAACAATATAGACCTTTCCCCAATCTAAAGGAATTTCAACGCGCTCACAATAGTGGATTGTCTGCAAAACTAAAAAAGCCGTAGTGAGGCAACATTTAGAGGTAATGGCGCAAAAACGCAGGAACGCGTTGATCAAGCCAATACTCCGCCTTCCCAGGCATCCTTCCCGCAACGAACCCCACATGACCGCCTTGACGACTGAGCTCAAGCGTCACCTGCGGGGATAATTCATCCAAGCGCGGCAAAACATCGGGCGTCATGAACGGATCATCCAAGGCATGAATCAGTAATGTTGGCGTGGTGATACGGGTTAAATATTGGCGCGAACTGGCTTCGCGATAATAAGCATGCACATGTGAAAATCCATGCAACGGCGCGGTCACGTGTTCATCAAAAGTCCAAAAACAACGCAAAGACTCCAAATCTTTCAGCGAGCACGGCGATGCGTCGGGATACGCCTCCCATTTTCGACGAAAGACCGCCCGCAAGCGCTGTAACAAATGTTTTTGATAAACACGCGAAAAGCCCTGATGGATGCGATCAGCCACCAAACGCATTTGATAGGGCACAGAGACCGCTACCGCCGCTTGCGCCAATGATTGCGCACCCTGCTCGCCTAACCATTTCAGCACGACATTCCCACCCATAGACACCCCCACCAGCGCTTTTTTGGTGTTGGGCTCGCGTGCGGCCAAGGTGTTCATCAAGAAATCCAAATCGCCCGTATCACCTGAATGATAGGCCCTCGGTAAACGATTGGGCTCCTGACTGGCCCCACGAAAATGCATTAAAACGCCTCGCCAGCCCGCGCGATTATAGGCCATTAACTGGCCTGCCACATAAGTGGAGCTGACACCCCCACCCAATCCATGCAGAAAAATCACGAGAGGTGCATCCGCTGGCAACCCATTGCAAGCCCAAGCCAAATCAATAAAATCACCGTCCGGGAGCTCTAAACGCTCCACTTGATCAATGGGTGCCTTCACCCGGCGCATCAGCGTGGAATACAACGTTTGTGCATGCGCGTTGGTCAACCACCAAGCGGGTTTAAAAGCACTGTTGACGATCATGCATCTGCCTCATGATAGCGTGGGCTGAATTCATGCACGGCATCGACCAAAGCCGTGACATGCTCAGGTGGGACATCCGGCGTAATCCCATGCCCTAAATTAAACACATGCCCCGTGCCTGGACCATAAGCATCCAACACCGACTTGACTTGCTCGCGAATGCATTCAACGGAGGTTAACAACACGGTAGGGTCCAAGTTCCCCTGCAAGGCCACCTGAGAACCCACTTGCGCGCGAGCAGCGGTTAAATCACACGTCCAATCCACGCCTAGTGCATCGCAACCGGTATTCGCCAGCCGCTGAAGCCACTGCCCTCCCCCTTTGGTAAACAAGGTTATCGGAATATGTGGATGTAATCGCTTGAGTGATTTAACAATGTGGTCCATGTATTGGAGTGAACATGCGTGAAAATTGGCGGTGCTTAAAATCCCACCCCAGGTATCAAACACCATCAAGGCATTCACGCCAGCGCGCACTTGCTCATCCAAATACGCCGTCACCGCAAGGCTCAGTTTCGTCAACAATTGGTGCATGGCCGCAGGTTCGTTATACATCATCTGCAACACCCGTTTGTAATCACGACTGCTGCCGCCTTCAATCATGTAGCAAGCCAGTGTCCACGGGCTGCCGGCAAAACCAATGAGCGGCAAATCAGCCGGCATTTCTTGCCGAATCAAGCGCACGGCGTCCATCACATACCCGAGATCATTCATCACACTCACATCAGGCAAGGCATCAATGGCGGCAACACTGCGCAATGGGCGTGCAAAACAAGGCCCCTCACCTTCCACAAACGACAACCCCAGCCCCATCGCATCAGGAATGGTGAGAATATCTGAAAATAAAATCGCGGCGTCCAATGCAAACCGACGCAACGGTTGCAAGGTTACCTCGCACGCCCATTGCGGATTTTTGCATAAACTCAAAAAATCACCCGCCTGTGCTCGCACCTCCCTGTACTCCGGCAAATACCGCCCCGCTTGCCGCATAATCCACACGGGCGTGCGCGGCACCGGCTTTTGTTGTAAGCTTCGAATCAAAAGAGACTGCGTGACATCGGTCATATTTTGCCTTTTACTAAAACCATAGAGCATTGAATTCTAGCATGAAAACAGGAGAAATGATGAAAGACAGCTTGCGCATCACAGCCTTAAGTGTGTCCACCCACATTGGGATTCACGCATGGGAGCAACGGATATTACAAAAACTATTACTGGATATTACGATTCCCATGGATTTAAGCACCTGCAACAATGCACTTGCGAACACCATCGATTATGATGCGCTTTGCCAACAGGTCACCGTATTTATTGAATCCAACGCCTTCACATTGATTGAAACGGTTGCCGAACAAGTGGCGCAATTGATCAAAGAGGCATTTAATGTCACGGCGCTCACGGTTAGTGTGAGCAAACCGCACGCCATTCAAAATGCTGGAAATATTCGTGTGACGGTTCATCGTTAAAGAGCTTGTCAGAACATTGATCGTCAAACGCGCGCATAAAGATATTTTTAATTTCAGAGTGATCAAATATATTGCTATTTATTTTGTTTGAAGGATATCCCAGCCGGCCCCTCAAAGGGCACCTGGGAGTCTATATCCGGCGACAACGGTCGAAAGAAATGGGGGCCATTAGAAGCTGACGATCGTGGCTCAGATCCATTATGGCTATCAAAACATCTCAACGGCACCGCCTCGTGCTCAAGTGTTACCGGGAGCTCATCACGGCACAGCCCATATTCGACCCATAAAGAAGCGACCCCAACCCCAACAAACCCTATCAACAAGGCGCTCCCTGCCAAAACACAGGCGCTACTGAAGGCCATCGTCGCACCCGCCGTAAACACCAAGATGGGAAAGCTGAGCGCGCCCATGGCTACCGTTGACATCAAAACCCCACACATGAGCAATGCGCTCGCGCCCACCAATAATCCAATCGATCCATCATGCGCCAAGCACCGCTTCAACCAAGATGCCTTTTGATCCAAGGCGATATCCATTGACGCGTTGACTCGATACGCGTTAAACAAAACAAACAACGTGGTGGATACCATCACCATCATCGGGATCAACGGAGATACCGCAAGCCCCACCATCGACAGCGTCATGATGAACACCAGAGATGCCAATGCACCATACAGCAATAAACCCTGGTTTTGTAGCACCACTTTTTTTAAAAACCGGTTGATGTGGTGGTGCTGGAATAAATAGCCCAAAGACCCATTCAAGGTGATGTCTGTAAAAAAAGCCGCTTTGTCATCGGAGGTCATAGCACAGCTCATCCCGCCTTCTTCGCTCACCACCGTGGCACAAGGCGCATCATTCAATCCATCCCCTACAAACCAAACACCCTTGGCATGGAGAGGGTCAGCACGCATCAGCGTTTTTAAAAACCTTTCTTTGTCCTGAGGGGTTTGTCCCGCGTGCACATCGTTCGTTTCAAAAATAGCCCCATTTTGCTGGTTAAAGCCTCTGGCCGACAAGGCATTGTCACCCGTCAACAGAATCAAACGTTTGCCTTCTCTTTTTAAACGCAGCAGATCAGCAATCACGCCTGGACTGACCTCATGTTTCACCAGAATAACCCCCTGATAGACATGATTTTCAGCAACATACACGGGCGAGTAGCCTAAGGCTAATTTATGTTGAATGGACGCCGGCCATTCGTTTGGCAAGGCAATGCCGGATTGTTGCAAAAAAGCGGCATTGCCGATATGGATCGATTGTCCTTGAACCATCGCCGACAACCCGCGATGATTCGAATCAACAGCGACTGAGTGGATGTCATGCATGATATTGGGATAGGTAGCCGTGGCTTCATAGGCGTGCTCAATCGCTTTCGCCAAGGGGTGTTCCGCGCCATGGTGTTTTTCCAAGAGGTATACGCGTTGCCATAATGCACGCGAAATGCCCTCAAAGGAGTCCACTTCACTATTGCCGGTCGTGAGCGTTCCTGTTTTATCAAACACAATGGTATGGATGTCATCCGACGGCCCCACGAGTCCGTCATCACGCAACAGAATACCCTTGCTGCTGCGATGGTGGATACTCAGTAAGTGGGGTAGTTCATGTGCAATCGCCATCGTGCAAGGGCATATAGCAAATAAAATGCCCGTCACATTTTGCAACACAACAGACATCGTGAAGGTCGCAAATACAACAGGTCCCAAAACGGATGCCGCAATGCCTGCGCCAATCAAGCCTGAGTATAGATAAAGAAACGTGTGGTTAGGCGATGGGTGGCCGGTTCGTTTCCTTTTCGCACGATTGGCAACAAATAACAATTGATTCACCGTGCTGTTGTAGGCGTCATTCATCGCATAGACGGTGACGGGTTGATCTAAATTCACAGCACCCGCCGGCACAAAATCCAAGGGGCACTTGCTTTGCGTTGACTCCCCGGTTAAAAGCGAGGCATTCACCCGGGTGTTGCCGTGCATGATCATGCCATCCACAGGAAAACACTCGCCTCGTTTGATCTGAATGACCGCCCCTTTCTTCAACGCGCTTTTGCGCACCTCGACAACAGGCTTATCAAAAAGGTCCTGCGCGTCTTGCAAGCATTGAGCCCGCGTGGACGGATCATCCATCCCAAGCAACCTCGACACGTCATCTTGCGATAAGGAATAGCAAGGGTAGGCTGTTGCCATTTGCGGAAACAAGGCCTGCATGCCATTCAACTGCATTTTCTTTGATGCACGAAGCACCCACCGTTTGATCTCATCCATGCCGTTAATGGCCATGATAAGCACGACCGGCATGATGAAATTCATGAATGCCATGGAAAAACCGGCCATGGCAGGCATCGTTATCGCGTGAAAGAGTGTGTGCACCAATGACAACAACCACCCCAACGTAATGGTGGTTGACATATTGTAGAGCGTTTGATTGCGTAAGTTATGATAAAACGGGACAAGATAATGCCTTGCCGTGAAGGCCGTGGTTAAAAAAGAGAGCGTCGTCAATCCGCTCGTTAACCACACCGAGGGCGGGAAGACGGCCGATAAAACCAGGATGCCGCCTATGGCCAACAGATTGACCAGGATATTGATTTGATTCACGTGAGGGGATATTTCAGACGGCATGTTGCCTGCGTCATCGAACAACTCAAAGCCGCTGTCGTCTATGCTGTCTTTGAGTTTATTGGCAATACGGGCATTATATTCAGCAGGCAAGTCCTCTCCCTCATCACATTCAATCGTGACCGACACACAATGAATCCCCAATGCATGAGGTTCTGCGTCCATGATGAGCACGGCTGAGTGGGGCATAACGCCTTCTTGCTTTAATGCGTGCAACCCTTCCTGGAGGTAACCCTGAATCGTCACACCGCAACCTTGATGGCACATGATGCCGGCGATTAAGAAAGACTCTTGAAAAAGAATTTGTTTCGTCATGGGAGGAGTTTAAGCATCCATTTTACGAATCATACCCACAATATGCTCACGGCGAGCAAATGAGAGCAAGGTTTCTTGTGCTTGTGTTCGTGATGCAAACGGGCCGATGGTGATCCGATACCAGTGAACGCCCTGCTGCGTCATGTCGCTGAGTTTCACATCAAACCCCTTCATCAAAAGCGATGCCTTCATTCGTTCGGCTTCCTGCAGGCGTTTAAACGAACCCACTTGAACCAAATAGGCATCCTTTGTGTTTATACTGGCATTGTTTACGTTGTTAGCCACCATCGCTGGGAGCTTGTCAACCGCAGGAACAGGAGCGAGTGGTGCATGCAAGGGCAAGGCAGGGTTTTTTACTGGTAAAACGGCTACCGGCTGTGCGGCTTTTGGCTGGGGGGCTGCGGGAACGGAACCCGCTACGCGTTCTTTTGCCAGCAAGGTATAAAATTCAAATTTTGGCTTTGGCAATGGCGCCGGCTCGGCACTGGTTCGCAAGAGCAGTTGGGTGTTGGTTTTCGCCAGCACGTGCATGCCGAGCCAGCTCGTCAACCGCGTGAGGTCAAAGACCGCCGCACTCAAATAACCGGCAATAAAAAAAACAGCCGCCAACAGCAACTGCCCTATTCGGCTGCCATGCCGCGGTGTTGCATTTTTTTTTCTGTAATTTCCAGCCATTACATACTCTCAGATGCTGAAACACCCAGCAATTGCATCCCGTTGAACAGGACTTGTCGTACCGCCTTCAACAGGCACAAACGCGCACATCGGAGCTCGTAGGGCTCACACAGCAACGTGACGGCGTTATAGTAACTATGCAAACCCGTGGCCAATTCACGTAAATAATAGGCGATTTGATGGGGTTCACATGTGCGTGCAGCAGACTCGATGATTTCAGGGTAGCGTCCCACCAACAACACCAATGCCTGCTCATGCGCATCCGTGAGTTTGTCAAGCGCTCCAAGCCCGGTTGCCTCGTCCCAACGCAATCCTCGCTCGTCCAATTGCCTCAGCACACTGCAGATCCGTGCATGCCCATATTGAAGATAATAAACGGGATTATCGCTGGATTCCGACTTCGCCAAATCCAAGTCAAATTCCATGTGTTGTTCAGGCTTTCGCATCACGTAAAAAAAGCGCGCCGCATCGCGCCCGACTTCTTCACGCAGTTCGCGCAACGTAACAAATGAGCCGCTACGGGTCGACATTTGCACACGCTCACCCTGGCGGTACAACGTTGCAAATTGCACCAGCAGCACATCCAGTGCGTTATCATCATGACCCAACGCATGTACCGCGGCCTTCACACGGGTCACATACCCATGATGATCTGCACCAAAAATATCAATCACGCGGTCAAATCCGCGATCGTATTTATTCCAATGATACGCCACATCGGATGCAAAATAGGTGGTATGCCCATTGGCCCGCACCAAAACGCGGTCTTTTTCATCGCCAAAGGCGGTGGCACGAAACCACAAAGCCCCTTCTTGCTCATAGGTATGACCTGCTTCTTTCAATGCCCGAATCCCTTTCTCCGTTGAGCCGTCATCAAACAACGATTGCTCAGAAAACCAGCGGTCGTATTCCACGCCAAATGCAGCCAGGTCTTGTTTAATATCTGCCAGCACACAGTCCAATGCTTTTTGATGAAACAATGCAAACCCGGAGGCACCTAATAATCGACGCGCACATTGAATCAGGGCATCAATATACAGTTCTTTATCACCACCCAGCGGTTCATCTGCAGGCAAGCCTTCATGAATCACATACCAGGAATGGACAAAATCACGACCGTAGGTGGTGCGCAGTTCATCGGCCAGTGTTTGCACATAATCGCCCTTGTAAGCATTGGCAGGAAAAACAATCGGTTCACCGCAGAGTGCTAGATAACGCATCCAGACGCTCACAGCCAAAATATTCATCTGGCGGCCGGCGTCATTCACATAATATTCTCGACTGACATCAAAGCCTGCGGCCGTCAAGAGATTTGCCAATGTCGCCCCAAAGGCTGCACTTCTGCCATGCCCTACATGCAAAGGCCCGGTTGGATTAGCAGAAACATACTCGAGTAAGACGCGTTTGCCTTGCCCCATGTGGCTGATGCCAAAGGCATGGCCTTCGCGCAAAATGGTACTTATCACTTGCGCGCGCGCACTGGCGTGCATAAAAAAATTGATAAACCCAGGGCCTGCAATCTCAACGCGATCAAGCAAGGGGTGCGTCGCGAGCACTTGCACGAATCGCCCTGCAAATTGACGCGGGGCCATTTTGCAGGGCTTGGCGAACATCAGTGCCACATTGGTGGCAAAATCACCATGACTGGGATCGCTGGTGCGCTCTACTTTTACATCGATCGCCACATCACTCGGGATTTCGCCTGATTCGACCAATGCCTGTCGTGCATTTTCTATTAATTGTTCAACTATGTGCTTCATATGTGATTTCATTCATCAAAAATACGGTTATTATGCGCTTTTTCATGCCCATTTCAAAGGCATCTTAAAAGGGAATATCCAATGTTGCATCCAAAGCCTGCAACTGCGTTTTAAAGAGCGCCTGAATGTCTTTCAAGGCGGCATCATCATGCGCTTCAAACCGCGCTACCAGACATGGGGTGGTATTGGAGGCGCGTACCAACCCCCAGCCAGAAGGAAATTCAACCCGTAACCCATCAATCGCAATCAAATCAGCATTCGGAAAAATAGCCTCAGCACTAAATCGTTGCATGAATGTAAATTTATTCTCTTCCATGATGGGGATTTTAATTTCGGGCGTATTCACGCTATTCGGAATCGACAAAAATTGCGTATGCACCGAATCGGTTGACTCACTTAACATTTCCAGCAAGCGGCACGCACTATACAATGCATCATCAAACCCATACCAACGGTGGTTAAAGAACAGATGCCCGCTCATTTCACCCGCTAAGGCAGCCTGCTCTTCCTTCATCACGCGTTTTACGATGGAGTGCCCCGTCGGACACATCTTGGCCACACCGCCGGCGCTGGTGATCACCGATGACAAATGACTGGAACACTTCACGTCATAAACAATAGTAGCACCAGGATTGTGTTTTATCACATCGCGCGCATAAAGCATCATCAACCGATCCGGCCAAATCAACTCGCCTTGATTGGTTAATACACCTAAACGATCCGCATCGCCATCAAACGCCAAACCAATGTCTGCTTGGTGCAACTGAACGGCCGCTTTTAAATCGATCAAATTCGCTTCAACGGTAGGATCTGGGTGATGATTTGGAAATCGGCCATCCACGTCACAGTATAATTCAATCACCTCACATCCCAATTGCCGAATGACCGCAGGGACAATGGGCCCGGCAATGCCATTTCCACAATCGACCACCACCTTCAATGGTCGCTTTAGCGCAATGCTTGAGACAATCCGCTGCATGTAATCTGGAATGATGTCAAACGAGGTCGACAGACCCAGGCCATCGACGCACTCACCTCGAACCACTAGCTCGCGCAAGAGTTGAATATCCGCGTGCGCTAATGTCGTGCCTGCCAGCACCATTTTAATCCCATTGTAATCGGCTGGATTGTGACTGCCTGTGACCATGACGCCACTGTCAATGCCATGCACATGCGTTGCATAATACATGACAGGCGTGGCCACAGCTCCTAAGTCCACCACATGGATGCCACTGTCTAATAAGCCTTGTTTTAAAGCAGCAGCCAAATGGTCACTGGTTAAACGGCCATCGCGTGCCAATACGATTTCGTCGCGATCCAAGGCATGCAACCGACAACTGATGGCACGCCCAATGCTATAAAAAGCATCATCATCCAATTGCGCCCCAATAATGCCTCGAATGTCGTATGCTCGAAAGACCTGTGTGTCAATTTGTCGCTGTTGATAAGCATGTGCTGTTATCATTATGTTCTCCCTGAACTGCCAAAACCACCCTGCCCGCGACTGGTTTCAGTAAATGTATCCACGATAGAAAAGGCCACTCGCACCACGGGCAGAAAAACCAACTGCGCGATTCGGTCACCCGGATTGATTGTAAAATGCTCTTGATTGCGATTCCAGCAGGATATTTTTAATTCACCTTGGTAATCGGAATCAATTAACCCGACTAAATTACCCAACACAATCCCGTGCTTATGCCCAAGGCCCGAGCGGGGCAATATCACAGCCGCCAGACCAGGATCTGCAATATAAATGGATAGCCCGGTCGGCAACAAGACGGTTTCGAGTGCGCCTATTTGCAAGGGTTCATCAATGCACACCCGCAAGTCAAGCCCTGCCGAACCCGGCGTTGCATAACTGGGCCAAGCAATGGTGTCGCCGATGCGAGGGTCTAAAATTTTCAATTGAATACTGTTTTCCATGCGAATCCTCCATCATTCATTGCGTGACATTTTGCAGATGTTCAGCAAGAATTGCAATCAACTGGCCTGCAAGCCGTGTTTTGTGGGTTCGCTGCAAGACAATTTGCGTGTTTTCTGTCAATGCCGTGACTTGATTGTCATCTACATCAAATCCCAGCCCGACACCCACTTGATTTGCGATGATCATATCCAACTGTTTCGCACGCAATTTTGCCAACGCATGCTCAAGAACATGCGTGGTTTCTGCGGCAAATCCCACCACAAAAGCCGCCTTCCCGGAGCCTGCAACGGCCGCCAGTATATCGGGATTGGCATGCAAGGTGAATGTCAGTGCCGTTCCGCCCTGTTTTTTAATTTTTTGCGCGCTCGGTGCATCCACGCCATAATCGCCTACGGCAGCCGCTCCTATAAAGACCATGCCCGGCTGCAAATGCTGCATCACGGCATCCAACATGGCGCGCGCCGTATCAACCGGATAAAAATCCACCCCCTGAGGATGCGCCAATGCACTGGGCCCACTGACCAATGTTACCGCAGCCCCGGCCATAACCGCTGCCTGCGCCAAAGCATACCCCATCTTGCCTGAACTCCGATTGCTGATATAACGAACCGGATCAATCGCCTCGTGTGTTGGGCCTGCTGTAATCAAGACACGCTGGCCGCGTAACAATTGACGCACCCCCTGCAGACGCAAAGCGGCAATGATGTTCTCCACCTCGCTCATGCGCCCAAACCCATATTCACCACAGGCCTGTGAGCCCTCTTCGGGGCCCACCATCAAAACCCCACGCGCCGTTAGCAGCTCGCAATTCGCCTTCGTCGCAGGATGCGCCCACATGCCCCGGTTCATCGCAGGACAGACGATCACCGGTGTGTCTGTGACCAAATAGATAGTCGACAACAAATCATCCGCCAAGCCATGCGCCATTTTTGCCAAACAATGGGCGGTCGCCGGTGCAATCAACAAATAATCAGCCCAACGCGCCAGCTCAATATGCCCCATTGCGCGTTCAGCGGTTGAATCCAACAATTCACACCGCACATCATGCCCACTTAAGGCCTGCAGGGTCATGGGCGTGATAAATTCCTGTGCGGACGCCGTCATGACGACGCGCACAATGGCACCTAAACGCGTCAATTCGCGTACGAGGTAGGCCGATTTATAAGCAGCAATTCCCCCACAAATCCCTAACAGTATCTTTTTATTTAGAAAATCTTGCATGATTCATCTTTTTTAATGGTTAACAGACAAGATCTTTGGCGCCCGTTTGGGTTTCTCTGGAGCTGACAACGGCGGGAAATCACTCGACTCAAAACTAAAAAAACCAGGAGCCCGCTTGGATTTTTCTTTTTCAGGCACATCCACTGGATTCGTTGCAGTGCGAGTATATTTTTTGGCTTCATGATGTTTCGATAAAACAGCTAGCGACGCTTCATGTTTACATGAAAAGCCTTGAGCCTTATAATTATCCAATGTAACCGTCAGGGCGGATGATAAAGGGGTGCGAGGGGTGTATTCTGCGGTGTCAGACAACCCCAGTTCTGCGTAAAACAAGCCAATCCCTCGTTTGAAGCGCTCGATGGCTTCCGTCTGTCCAAACGGTTTTGCGTTCTCTTTCGTCAAATGAATATTTAAACATAAATATTCATGAGGACATCCCTCCTCCGATTGCC
>DNVL01000278.1 GCA_003507515.1 Legionella sp. | reverse complement strand
CGGTGTTCAGTACATCAAAAGCATGAAGTTGAAACAACTCCTGTTCGGTATTGGGTAAGTCAAACCCGAGCTTGCCACCCGCCTGCATGCCAGGTGTTTGTTTAAGTGCGGGAGGGCGGTAGAATCGTGTTTTAATGTGCTCCAACGTACTCAAGTCTATTGGTTTGCTATAGGCATCCATCATACCGGCTTTCAGACAGTTGTCTTTTACAGCGCCTTGTGTATGCGCTGTTAGTCCAATGATTGGGACCGCTTTGAGGTGTTTTTTTATTTCATAGGCGCGTAACTTCTTTGTGAATTCGATGCCTGAGATGCCAGGGAGTCCTAGGTCTGTGATGATGATATCAAACCCGCCTCGCGTCGCAAGTTTGAATGCCGCCTCGCCGTTCACAGCACTTGTAAAGTGGCAGCCTGCTTGGGTGACTAAGTTTTCTAAGACATGAAGGGCAATCACATTGTCTTCAATGAGCAGTAGATTGGGTGCCTTTTGAGGTGGGATTTCTTTGTCAGCTGATAACATGGATGCGTCTATACCGATCGATTCCGCCGGTGGCGTGATGGGGGATGATACGCCTTTTTTTAAGGTTGCGTCAAAATAAAACGTGCTGCCCACGTCCAATTCACTGGTGAGATGAATGTTACTGCCCAATAAACGGGCATATGTTTGGGCGATGTGAAGCCCCATACCGTGGCCAGTATAGGTGCCTTTATCGGAGGGTGTCGCTCGAAAAAAACGATCAAATACGTTGCCTTGACATTCAGGTGGAATACCTATTCCCGTATCGTCTACACGGAATTGAAGCCGCACGTGCTCATCTGTTTCTTCTCGCCATGTAACATATACCCCCACGTGACCCACTGACGTGAATTTGATGGCATTGCCTAATAAATTCAATAAAATATGATTGATCTTGGTTGTGTCGCTTATTAAGCAATGAGGTACTTTTTCATCAACATGTGTTATCAAATCAATTCCCTTGAGCAAGGTCGATGGGCGTTCGAGTTGCACAATGTCATCTATGATCTGGCGTACATCGAACGTGTTCTCATGGATATCTTCCTCACTGGCATGATCAGCCGACACGACATCCAATATACCATTGAGCATGTGCAGCAGCTGATCACCACTCTCGCCAAGCCAGCGGGCATACTGTTTTTGTTTATGATCAAACAGCGTGTCTTCGAGTAATCTTGACATGCCGACTACGCCGGTTAAAGGGGTGCGTATGTCATGACTCATGTTGGCGATGAACGCTGTTTTTGCGCGCGTTGCAGCCTCTGCCGCTTCCTTGGCGATGCGCAACGTTTCCTCTTGTTTTTTTTGTTGACTGACATCAATGGCAATGCCTGTTACACCAAAGCAATCGCCTTGTTCATTGATGAGCGGAAATCCATTGTCCATGATCCATCTGATCTCGCCATCGGGCCGGATGATTCGATAGTGTTCAGAATAGCGCGCTTGCTCACCTAACATCTCTATTTTCTTCGCCATTTCATGGATGGGATGATGATTTTTGACATCATCTGGATGTAAGTACGTAATCCAAATTTCAGGGTTTAAATAAAGCGCTTCTCGCGTACGCCCCCAGATGCGCTCGTAGGATGGGCTAATGTACTGAATTCGTTTAAAATCAGGCGTGCTAATCCAATAAACATGGTCGCTGTGTTCTGTGAATTTTGCCAAAAAACCACCCACATCATGGAGTGTTGAGCTCACTTTATTACTATTTTTGGTCATGTTAGGCTATAAAAGATAAAAGTATATTACTATAATAATAGCAATTATTGTATAATTTGCTCATTGAAATCAAGGAACCTGTTTATTATGTTTACTCCTGATGGTCAACCTGCTGATAAAATGGATAAAATCATGTTATTAGCCCAGTGGACTCAAACCTTAAGTGGCGAGAGAGCGGGCGCTTCTCTTTTAGGGGGAACCCGTCGGTTGTTTATTTCGGCCGGCATGGGCAAGCCAACGTTTCCCATCAACACACGCACGATCAGTGCGAGCATGTCCTATTGGGCTAATAAATTAAAAGCACGCCTAAAAACCTCGGTGCACCCGAGTGATAAGTTTGATGAGCAAGGGGTGATTAGTTATGGTGATCCTCGGGGTGATGTTAGTCCGCGGGATATGATGGCGCGGGCCATGTCGAGATGGTATGGGACAGTCATTGGTGCGAATGATATTTTATTTACTTTAGGAGGGGCTGGCGCGTTACGGGTTATTTTTGAAACGTTCAATCAGCTTTATCCCAATACACCAAATTACCGAGTCATTACCCCATTCCCACATTATCCGCTATATGCGGATAATCAGCATCAATTGCACCCCATTGATGTGATGCAATCGCCGGGTTATCGATTGACTGCTGATCTGCTTGAAAACAGTATCATTGAGGCATTTCAACGCGCAGACATTGATCTTGGTCAACCGAAGGTTGTTTTGTTATGCAATCCCAATAGTCCTTTGGGCACGGTGCTTTCTGACCATGAATTAAGCCAAATCGCTGCAGTCCTTCGTCGTTATCCATCCTTGCACGTTGTATTGGATGAGGCTTATGCTGAGATGTGTTTTAGTGGGGAAAATGCGCCCTCGCTACTCGCCATTGCACCTGATTTAATGCCACGAATCATTATTATGCGGTCTGCAACGAAAGCCTTGTCGGCAGCCGGTGAGCGGATGGGAGTCTTGATGGCCTTTGATCCCGCATTGATGGCGAAATTGCTGACTATCAATATCCGAACGATTGGGCATGCACCACGCTCAGGACAAATGGCATATGCTGAAACCATGTTGGAGTTCACCAATGAAGATCATCTGTCGTTGGCTCATTTTTATCAACCCAAAGTGGCGTATGTCAGTGATCGATTAAAGAAAATGGGTGCTCAAATGCCGGATCCGCTTTACACCGTTGAGGGTACTTTTTATATTTTAGCAGACTTTAGTGATTTGCTGGGGCTTGAGCTGCCAGTGGATGCCGCGCGTGCATTGGGCAAAACGGGACCGGTGCATACGAGTGAGGAGCTGGCTTACTATTTATTGTTTAATGACGCCATTATGCTAGCCCCGGGATCGTATTTTGGCATGCCGCGCAGTAATGGATTTTTGCGCATTACCTGTAGTGCGGAGCCGCAAGAGTTGGCTGAATTAATGAATCGGTTGGAGTCACGCCTTGTTGCCGCACGGCAGCAGAAAAAAGCGCGGCTTTTGAAAGCGATTGATCAGGATTTAAGTGCGTTAAGCGATGCGGCGTTTCTGCCGCATTCCAGCATTATCAGCGAGGTTGCTTCTATTGCGCAAGGTGAGGATAGTTCTTTGGCGCTGAAAGAAAAAAATCATGCGCTGCAAAAGATACACTCCGGGTTATCTGTACAGCTTAAGCGGGAAAGTGATGTAGCAATCATCAATACAGCGACGATGATTCAATCTGCTTACAGGCGGCATTTGGCAGCGAGGAGCATCTCTCTTAAGAGAGATATCAATGATCATCACTGGAGATCATTTTTGGATTGTTTGATTCCTGACCGACCAGGCGCAAAGAGAAGTCGAGTGAAGCATTTTTTGTCTGCGCTGTCTGCTGAGGAGCGATCAGAAGTGGCGCCTTGGCTGGATTATATCAATCAAAAAGAGCGAGAAGTAGAGGTGGTTTCTGTGGGCATGAACAAAAGGCGGTAAAGAAAATAATGCCTCTTCAGGCCTTGGTGATTTGCTCAATGTTTTTGGATAGCATGCCGTGATCGCTTGTTAAACAAAAAGCGACGGATAGTACCATCAAGAAAGGAGATTATCGACAGATGCACCCATTGATTGTTTTTTTTACGATGTTCTTTTTTTTATCTAACACGTGGGCTGCCAGCCATCACCCGCAGACCTTTTTAACGGATATTGCAGGGTCAAAAACAGAGGGNNTGCGCAAATTGTGGAGCACTATTGTGCCATGTGTCACTCGCCGAAGCCAATGATTCCATTGGGTGCGCCGCCGATGGGAGACAAAACGGCATGGGCTGCGCGCATGAAGTCAGGCATGGATGTTTTGTTTCATCACGCGGACGAAGGGTTGAATGCGATGCCCGCGCGAGGTGGGTGTTTTGAGTGCACGGACAAGCAGTTGATGCTGGCTATTTTAGCGTTATTGCCACCCATTAAAAGCAAAACAAACCCATGAAGAGCTTTATTTAGCAATAAAGCTAAACTTATGCTCAAACCCTCCGATATATAAGAAAACAGACGGAGGGTTTAATCGTGAAAAAGCAACTAGTGATTGTACCGTTGTGCGTGTTGATGGCTGCTTGTGCGTCAACGGGTGATTCAGTACCGATTGTGGATGATGGTGGGAATACGCATTATACCATGGGGATGAATTCGGACATGAAAGGTACGGGTTATTTTCCAGCGACAAGGGAAGCAACAGGCCGCAAAGTGTTTGTGTTTGATCCAAAAGCCACGGCGTGGGCTGCGTATGATGCGCAGGGGCATCGGGTTGAAACGGGCAGTGCTTCAGGTGGCAAGGATTTTTGCTATGATACAGGTAAAGAATGCAGAACGGTAACCGGTACGTTTCGCGTCTATTCGAAAAAAGGCGAGGATTGCACATCCAGTTTGTACCCCATTGAAACGCATGGCGGGGCTCGCATGCCGTACTGCATGCATTTTCATGGTCCTTACTCCATTCATGCAGCGTATGAAGTGCCCAATTATAACGCGAGCCATGGGTGCATTCGGGTTTTGCCCAGTGCGGCAAAGTGGCTAAACGAAAATTTTGTGGATATCGGAACGACGGTCGTTGTGAAACCCTATAGTTGATGTATATTCCCCCTTCACCCCCCTGTTGGCCCTCGGACCGGAGGGGGTGAACCGCTATCGATTGCATTAACACTGGTAATCATGCATTCCGACTGTTAAAATGGCACAAAAATAAACAGGGAATCATGTGTATGACAAGTTATTGCGGTTACATTGCTTTAGTCGGGCGGCCGAATGTGGGTAAATCCACATTGCTTAATCGAATTTTACAACAAAAACTCAGCATCACCTCGCGTAAACCTCAAACAACGCGCCATAGTATTATTGGCATTCGCACGGAAGGTGATCATCAATTTGTGTATGTGGACACCCCAGGGATTCATCAAGGATCTAAAAAGGCCATGAATCGCGTGATGAATAAAACAGCCATTTCTACATTACGTGATGTCGATGCCGTGGCTTTTTTGGTGGATGGCACCCATTGGGAAGAGGAAGACGAATATGTATTACGGATCATCAAAAATCTAGAGGTGCCGTGCTTCTTGGTCGTCAATAAGGTCGATAAAATAGTGGATAAAATGCAGATGCTGCCATGGATTGAAGCCATCAGTCAACGGCATGCTTTCACCGCAATTATCCCCATCTCG
>DNVL01000076.1 GCA_003507515.1 Legionella sp. | reverse complement strand
TTTAAGGCTCTCCAGAAATGCCCGTAGAGCCTTAAACATCAAAAAAACCTATTTTGATGAGCGCTAATAACTGCCGGATCGGTATGACCTTTGCGAGTCCTCTGTACGGGGTTCTTTTTTAGCCTCAGCTACGATAGACAAGAGGCGCGCGCGTCGATTCTCTCTTTGCATGAGAGCCACGGCATCTCCAGAGACTGCCCGGATAGGGATAGATGGTGTTGAATCCTCTGTTGTTGTAGAGACCAAACCAGCCGACAAGGCGGTTTCAAAGTCTCCCCCATGCGTTCCCCGAAGGCTTGCCAGTCCATCCCGTTCTGCAACCAGTCTTGAGTATTTCGCGGAAACCTGCTTGGCTTCCCGCCGAACCGACTGCATTCTTTCATGTGCAATCAATTTATTCAGTGCTGCTATTTGCTCATCTATTGTCATGTTCTGCTCCCCTGTAAATGGTTCAAAAAACGATATAAAACGAATTTTATCCATAAAGCCGGACAACCCAACAACGAAGTGGCATTTCCATTCCCCTTCTATTTCAGAGTAACGTGTTTTGATGAAACAAGCAAAATAAAATGACAAGCAGATCATTGAGTCTTCAGTTGAGCTCGGATTTGGAAGCAGCAGCTCCGCTCATGACAATCGAAATCACGGGGGAGCCATTGAATTTGAACCGGTTAGTTCCGGATCTGGACCAGGATATGTTTCACGTAAATGCTTCGATTCTTTTAAGCACTCCTTGGTTTCTTTTATTGTTTCATCTATCCTCTTAAAACAATTCTTAAGGTTAGCAAACACACTGCGGACCTCCGTAACAATATTCTTAACCATGTCTCGTACACCCTGGAGCTGATCCAATGCCTCGCTCATTTTGTTCTTGAGAAAATTGACGTCTTGAGGCACCTTCATATTGTTCACGCTCGATGTCGTGAATGAGTCTTCAAGTGTTTGAATGACCTTCGATTCTAGTTGGACGCATTCTGCCAGTAGCCGAGGCAGTTCTTCATCGAGTTGTCCCTTTAATTCTTTTTTTCTGTCGTTCATTTTTTCAAGAGACTCAACAGCCTGCTTGCGCCACACATCTTGTATGTCGGTGACGCCATCCGGTTGCTCGTCAATACACTGAATTCTTCTCTGATGCCACTCTAATTCGGCCTCTATTTCTGCGAGGAGTCCTTGTATCTCACCCACCTTCTCGGACGCTGCTCTTCCGGCTGTTTGGAGGAACGCGTCATGATCATCGTCAAATGACGTCTGTATCATATTCAGATCAGCCGTTATTTCTGCTTTTAATAATTTTATCGTTTCATGATCTGCTATGACTGGCGTTAACTCTTTCCATTCTTTTTCGCTCCAGGGGGAATCCCGAGGAGGAGTGGAGCCAATCACTTTTCTAAAGCAGTCCGCATTATCCGCAACAAACTCTACCGCGCTTGTCACACGTGCGAATACATTGGGAGGCTCATGTGCCTTTCGTGAATCAGGTATCACACCATCCCATGGCCCTTGTGTCATATTCAAGTCTCCTTTTATCTTTTCATTTAATATTGAGGCAAAGGCGTCTTGTCTGGAAAAATCTCAGCCAAGGACTCCGAAAACCCATCCGCTTGAACAATGCGAGCATGCACACGCTGCAACTGGCGCGGATCCGAAACCCCACAAGAGTGCGCTAAAACAGCGACTTCATGCATCATGTTGTTTGCATAATGATAAACACGCTCCGCCTTATCCTCCACCACCAATCCCCGCTGAAACCGAGGGTCATGGCTTGTTATCCCCGTGGGACAGGTATTTTGGTGACACTTCATGGCTTGAATACACCCCAACGCCAACATAAACCCGCGTGCTGAACTAGCAAAATCAGCGCCGCTACATAAGGCCCACGTGACTTCTGCTGGTGTGATTAACTTGCCGCTCGCGATCACTTTGATGCGTTCACGTAGGTTATAAGTGACCAATATATCCACGAGTTTAGGCAGCGACTCGGTAATGGGGATCCCCATATAATCCATCAACCCTTGCGGCGATGCCCCCGTTCCGCCATCTGCACTGTCAAGTGCAATAAAGTCCGGTGCAAACACAACCCCGCGCTGATGAATGGCTAAACACAGTTGATGCAGCCAATCATACCCCCCCACTACAAATTTACAGCCGACAGGCTTGCCCGTCACTTGACGAATGTGATCGATCACATCCAATAGTTCTTCCACATTGCTGATGTCTAAGTGACGATTGGGGCTGATGGAATCCATATGCTCGGGGATACCCCGAATGGCCGCCACCTCTTTCGTGACTTTTACCGCCGGCAAAATACCCCCTTTCCCAGGCTTCGCCCCTTGACTGAGTTTAATCTCAAACATTTTAATGGATTCATAAGCCGCCAAAGCCCGCAACCGTTCGTCTGACAGCAAACCGTTTGCATCACGAACACCATATTTTGCCGTGCCAATTTGCATCACCAGATCACAGCCTGACTCCAAATGATAAGGCGACACACCGCCCTCCCCTGTATTCAACCAACAGCCGGCTTTTTTAGCCCCTCGCCCCAGTGCCAAAATGGCCTGTTTTGAAATGGACCCGTAGCTCATGGCGGAGATATTAAACACTTGATGGGATGTATAGGGTATGGCGCAATACGGACCTATCGTAATATCCCGGCTTTCAGCCTCATCGGTGCCCAGCGGTGGAAACGGCGCACTGACAAAATACACGGTGCCCGGTTCATGCAACGGCCTGGTTGAACCAAAACCAATCGTGGTATTCACGTTTTTGGAGGCCCGATACACCCAGCTTCGCTCGGCCCGATTGAAAGGCAGTTCTTCACGGTCATTGGTGAACAAATACTGGCGTAAAAATTCCCCCATGTACTCCAGTAGATAACGAAAATGCCCCACTATCGGGTACGTGCGCAGCACGGCATGTTTTTTTTGATTTCTGTCCCACACATAAAGACAAACCAATGCCACAACAAAGAGCAGACTAAACAATATCCACATGGCTTGATGAAACAAGATCGAGCGCATTAAAAATAATCTTCTTTCTGCATCCGGTAAAAATCCGATCACAAGCGTCCCTTGGTGATGGTGATTGATAGTTCATCATATACCGAGTTTCAGGCGAATTCCAGCGTGCTGGTCTATACTGAAATTAGGCATTATTGAGCATAACCGTTGAGAGGGGGCAAATGATGAATTCACGCATGTCGTTGGCAAACCATTTGTTGATAGCCACCCCCTCATTGGATCTGCCTTACTTTGAGCACTCCGTGATTTATGTTTGCGAGCATCAATCCCACGGAACCGTAGGATTGATGATCAACCGCCCGACACCACATGGGCTGCGTTTGGTGTTTGAGCAGTTGCAGATTCAACCCATCCATCGAGAAAAAAATCAGGCGCCCTTATTATTCGGTGGGCCATTGCAACCGGAGCGAGGGTTTGTGATTCACCGCCCTGCCGGGGCCTGGCACTCTAGCCTTTCGTTGCAACCAGACGTCACCATCACCACATCCAATGATATTATTCGAGCCATTGCAGACGACAGAGGACCCGCCGATGCCCTGGTCGCATTGGGCTATGTCGCCTGGCTTGAGCATCAGGTAGAGAACGAGATCATGCAGGATGCCTGGATGGTGTGCCCATTCAAAGCCGAATTGATGTATGATGTGCCGTATGCGAACCGCTGGGAGGCCGCGGGCATGAGCCTTGGAGTCAACATGAATCAATTAACATTCGGTGCCGGACATGCCTGACGGAATTTATTTAGGCTTTGATTTTGGCTACAAACGCATTGGGGTCGCGGTCGGGCAATCTTTAACCTGCAGCGCATCGCCATTGTCCACCTTGGATGCGGTGCTTGGCGTGCCCCATTGGGATCAGGTCCAGCGATTGGTTGACCAGTGGCAACCCACCGCCATGGTGGTCGGCCTGCCCACCTGCATCGATGGCACGGAACAATACACCACCGCCGCCTCAAGAGGGTTTGCACGCCAATTGCGCAAACGCTTTGCACGCCCCGTGCACCTGGTGGATGAGCGCTTATCCACACGAGAAGCACGCGCCCATTTATTCGCCGAAGGGGGTTATCGTAAAATAAAAAAAACACAAGTGGATAGCATTGCTGCGTGTATTATCCTAGAACAATGGTTACAACAACCCCAATGAGCATTCACATGAACCATTTACTCGACATACATCCACTCTCCCAGCACGACATATTGGCCCTCATCCAACGCGCGTTGTCTTTCAAACACAGTCCCCAACACCCCCGCTACCCAGACCACACGCTGGCGAATCTGTTCTATGAAAACAGCACCCGAACGCGCGTCAGTTTTGAATTGGCAGCCAATAAATTAGCCATGCCAGTGATCAACGTCGATCTTGCGCATTCCTCTGAACACAAAGGAGAGACCATTCAGGATACCGTTCAAACACTCGCGGCCATGGGCATTCAGCTGTTTGTCATTCGGCATGCACAAGAGGGATTGCCGCACGCACTAGCCCATCAATGCAAGCCCGGCATGCATGTGATCAACGCAGGGGATGGCCAACACGCACATCCAAGCCAGGCGCTGTTAGATTTAATGACGATAATGGAGCAAAAACCAGATTTAACCCGTTTAAAAATAGCCATCGTAGGCGATCTGCGCCATTCACGCGTTGCCAATTCCCTGCAGCAAATTTGCGCCACCCTGAACGTAGGGGAATTGACCCTAGTATCACCTGTCATTTGGAAACCCACCCAGGTGCATTTTGGGCGCACAACGACGTCATTACGAGATGGCATTTCAAACGCGGATGTTGTAATTTGTTTGCGTGTGCAACAAGAACGCTTAAACGCCGATGAACACCTGAATTTGGCCGACTATCGCCGTGATTACGCCCTCACTGAAACCAGCATGGCATGGGCGAAGCCCGATGCCATGGTCATGCACCCAGGCCCCATCAACCGCGGCGTAGAACTGGAGAGTAGCGTTGCAGATGGCCCTCATTCCTTTATTTTAGAACAAGTGAAGAATGGAGTGTATATGCGAATGGCAATCATTGAACATCTTCTGATAAGATCGAACCAAACGGCATAAATGCGTTGACTTTCGTCCGGCGTGACAACCCGCATCCTTGATTTTTGACCAAAAAGGTCATGCCATGAAAAGAATGGTAGATTACGATCTTGAGCAATGGAGACTATCTATACTGCGTGCGGGCACAAGCTTAAGTTTTAATTTTTGCATTGAAGTGATTGGTATCTGCGCTTAGCTTAATCAGTTAGCACGTTCAGCCCCCTCTCCCGCGACGTAAAGTTGGCAAGAAAACCGAACTGCTTCGCGGGAGAGGGTTGGGGAGAGGGATATGGACAAGGCTAAGCTCCGGCAATATGCTCGTGACTTGCGTAAGAACAGTACCGACGCGGAGAAGCATCTTTGGTATAATTTACGGGCAAATCGCATGGGCTACCAGTTTAAAAGGCAAGTACCCATAGGGCCTTTTATTGTTGATTTTGTGTGCATTGAAAAACGACTTATTATTGAGCTCGATGGTGGACAACACCTAGCGAATCAAGCCTATGATATACATAGGACAACTGAACTAAGCAAGCGTGGATTTCGGGTCTTGCGATTCTGGAATCATGACGTCTTGCTGCAATCCGAAGCCGTTAAAGAGATGATTTTTAAGGCCCTCTCCCCAACCCTCTCCCGCGAAGCAGTTCGGTTTTCTTGCCAACTTTACGTCGCGGGAGAGGGGGCGGAACGTGCTAACTGATTAAGCTAAGCGCAGATACCAATCACTTCAACGCAAAAATCAAAACTTAAGATTGTGCCCGCGCGCAGTATAGCTTGAAAAGCTTGCACCTGTTTTTGAACGAGTATGAAAAATTATCACCTGATGGTATTCGTTTTTCAATTCACAATTATTCAATATACGAAAAATTACATTCATACCCACTGTATGCAATTGCTGGTCTGTTGTCTCAATATTCTGACCCGCTTAAGAAAAAATTATTGTCTTTACTGAATGAGTAGACGATCTTCCACGCGTTGGTGATTAAAAAACGGCGTAAAGCGGAGAGCGTGGCCTGTATGTCATTAAATTTGACAACACCGATGACATCAACATATAATCTGATTACACACAATGCATTACTTTTAATCCCTCCCTCTTTAAGGAGAGCATCATGCCAACGACAGGAACAACAGATGGTTACCAATTAAGAATAGATATTCGCCAATTAAAAGCAGATATCGGGAACTTAGCTTATAAATCAAGTCAAGGAACACTCTCTAAGCATGACGTAAATAAAATAGAAAAGCTAGACGGTCGCTTAAACCAGCTTAATAAGCAGAATATTACTGGTTCCGGTGAGTCTATTGTAGCACAATATCATTTGACGAACTATAGTCAAACGAATTCGTTGGAAGAGATGATTATTAACTTAAAGAGCTCAGCCATCGATTGGAAAAAAAAGAATCTATCAAATGGTATTGGATCAGAGGCAAGCATACATAGCCCCAATCCTTCCAGTCAAGAAGGAATTAAACCAACAAATGGAGACGACACACAACAGCCGTCAAATACAACCCCTCCTCCCTCACCTATAGAAGATACTCAAAATAGCACCCTCGGATCCAAAGGAAGCAGCAGAGAAACGGTAAGCCTCATACAACGTTTTGATACTGCTTTAGAGGCTTTGAATATGGCAAATTGCGACATAAAGGACCCACGCATTGGTATGCTATATAATGAATTGGGCAGGCTTAAGGCCAACTTATTGGTAGAGGAGCAGGACAATATTGATTCATTAAATGAGATTAAACAATGTATTAAGAATGCCCAGGCCGAGTTCAAATCGGAGCCAGGGATTTGGTCTGTGCTCCAACCCATTATGAATACGTTTCGGTGGATCATGGGGGCGGTGGCTAGTTTGCTTCCTGTCTCCTGCTTTGAGGTCAAAGAAGACTGCGATTTCTACTGTACGACAGAGAAGCCTGAGGATTTCAATTCTAGCTTCCACGATCAAAACAAGCCGGCGTATATATTGTATACTGGTTATAATCCTGACGAACAAGATACAATATCAATATACTGTTTAGCATCAGGGACAACGTTCAAGGAATTGAAACTTCCCGTGGATGAGGCCACCAGGGAGTTCTTCCCTGCGCAAGGTCAAGGCCCACTCACACATAATAAGTCGAGTCCCGCATTAAAAGCGCTCGCTGGACCGACTCAACAAGCCTATGTTGATTCTCTTCAAACACCGCTAGAAACAACCAGCAGTGCCGTGCTTCGAACGAGTGGTTTGCTGGGATTTTTTAGCGAGAACCAACCGAGGGACGAGGGCGCAAAGGACGAGAGCGTTGAATACGCCCCCCTCAATGACCAGACGCCTTAGGCCTTGTCATGACCCACATCTTTTGCTGAGCACTGAACAGTCCCCTCGCCCGCGATAGGAACACTTATAGAAACAAGATGGTTACCACGGGCGAGGGGGCTTGTTCGGTGCCCAGAAGATGACCTCTATCGAGAAAACAAAAACTCGACGTCAGCCTTTTTTAAGCAACCACTCCAAAGCGGTCTGGCGGTTATTCGTATCAAGCTGGCGGATCGCCATGCACATGGCTCGCCTTGTGCCAACAAATACCGCCAGTTTTTTTGCCCGAGTCAATCCGGTGTAAATCAAGTTTCTGTACAGCATTTTAAAGTGTTGTGTGAGGACTGGAATAATAACCGTTGAAAATTCACTGCCCTGTGATTTATGGATGGTGATGGCATAAGCCAGGTCCAGTTCCATGATGTCGTCTTTTTCGTAATGTACCATTCTGTTATCAGGTGAAAACGAAACCAAACACGTGAGGTTTTCATTATCAATCTCTATTATTTTTCCAATGTCCCCATTGAACACATTCAAATCATAATTGTTGCGACGATGAATAACACGATCCCCCTCGCGTAATAT
>DNVL01000190.1 GCA_003507515.1 Legionella sp. | reverse complement strand
CTTAAAAAAGGGGCTTGGTAATCATACGTAAAATAAGTGTCTGTTGCGGGCAATGTGCCGATGGCATTGCTCATCACTTGGGTTTGATACAACAAATCGCATTCGGTTTTCCATTCAATGCCGTCGTTCTTCATGCAGAACGTTTTATCTGGCGTAACCAAACTATCTAACAGCGCTTGATTCACTGGATCCGGCTGGTACTCTTTCTGATCAAGAAGAGCAGACACAGACAGCGGTGTACTACCGATGGTCTTGTAATCCGGGAATGTTTCATTGGCCAACGCATTCAGAGGCTTCACATATGGAACAACTGGTTTCACATCGCTGTCAGTCGGCACAAACGGAATATACTCACCTGCCGCATCCTCTTTGCTGTCGATCGGCAAAAACGCATTGACTGGGATAGAACCAAAAAGACTATAAAACGCGTACTGCGCAATCGATTTCAGCTGTTGGGTGGTGCCATCATCGGTGAACAATGTGTTTGTTGGCGGACTGGGTTGAGTCGCTTTAGCCGGATCTGTTTCATATCCAATGTTCAGGCCTAAATTATAGATGTATGTTTTTATATCATCCAACGTGCTTTGCGCATCAGCCAAACCCTCGCCTGTCGATTCAGCGTAGCCTACGGGCAGCATGCTCATGCCGCCCAATACCATCCACATCACCCCATTTCGCATGCGTTTATTCATTCTTCCCCCTCCAGTGCTTGTGCCACGCGTTTAAGCCGTTCTTCAGAAAAAGTACGCGCCAGCAAGCGCAATCGCTCAAACACGATGTTGCGTTTCAGAAAAAAACCGGCCGCATCATCCTGACGAACGCTTTTATCTTCCGCAAACATCAAAATTTTAGATGCACTGCCAGGATGCACCATATCAATGGCTTGCAATAAACGCAGCCCACGACCCGTTTTAATATTTCCAATCAAACGAATGAATTTATCCTCATGGTTTAATCGACCCATGTCGAGGGTTTGAATGTCATCGAGCTCATGGCCCAGTTGCTCGATCGCACGCTCAAGGGCCAAGTCCCCATCGAGCGTCCATTCCTCGACACTTTCCATGAACGTGACCACACGATAAATCATGGGATCTGCATATTCACTCCAATATTTTGATGAAGCTTCACGACTAAGATCTGGCATATTTTACTCGTTTTTTACGTGACGTTGATTCGCACATTGCGCATTGACACGCTATTATCATATATTATGAGAGACAGAAGTCTAGGGGCTTTTGAGTTTAGGGGCATCGGCGGATGAAAAACAAATCGAGTTCAAAGACCAAAGGGTTCATTAAACGCGTCGTGAATCCCCGTGCATGGGTTGATTTTGATCGTGTGCGTGCCGGCCAACGCTATATTATGGGCGTCTTCTCGACGTATTTCGTCCCGCAGGAGCGAGCGCCCGCCGAGACGTTTGCTGAGGCACAAGAAAGACTCCAGTTGACCGCAGACGATTTATTGAACCGGAAGAAAGCGTTGTTTCGATCAAGCCTTCTGATGATCTTTATTGCCGGTTTAATCTTGATTTACATCCTTTACAATCTCTTCCACGCCCATTTTCTTGCAGCGGGCATGTCTTTGATTGCGCTGTCGATTGCCTTGGTATTGGCCTTTCGATATCACTTTTGGTATTTTCAAATAAAAAAACAGAAATTAGGCTGCACCTTGCGCGAGTGGTTTCAACAAGGCCTCATGGGCAAAACCGATGAATAAATTAAAAGCCAACCCATGGCTCACATGGTTCACGCCCTCGTCCATCGGGTGGCTATTGCTGGCCACCTTTAGCGTGATGGTTGCACCCACAGCTGCCTTCGCCGATCCCTCAACCGGCGTTGGATTTACGCCTCCGTCCTCTGATTACTCCGTGTCATACCTTGAAAACCTCTTTGGGAATGTGGACGGGGTGCTGTATGGTACCGGTAGCCAAATGATGGGTGCGATTTTTAAAGTGTTTAACGGGGCTGTTTTGGCCCTAGGCGGCATTGTCATCACCTACACCCTGCTGGTGGGCACCATGAACACTGCCCAAGAGGGCAAGATGTTAGGCCAAAAATGGTCATCCATTTGGGTTCCTATTCGATCAACCGTTGGTTTGGCACTGCTGCTTCCAAAAACTTCAGGCTATTGCCTCATGCAGATTTTTGTCATGTGGATTGTCGTACAAGGGGTGGGTGCTGCCGATAAAGTTTGGAATGCCGCACTAGATTACCTGAATGCCGGCGGCGTCATTATTCGTGCGAACATCAATACAGAAACCGGGACATCAGGCGACACAAATGCGATGTCTACCGGCGCTGTGGCCATCTTAGGCGGCCAAGTGTGTATGATAGGATTGCAAAAAACACTCGAAACAGTTCGTCAATCGTACCTCGACGCCAAAGAAACAGGCGCAGGTCCATGCATAGGAGAACCATCGCCTCAAATGCAAGCCTTTTGTGACACGCCTGTGCCTCATTTTATAGACACCGTCAATGCCTTGGCATACCAAGGGGCTGCCGATAAAAACGCCTACCTAGCCGGTGGCACAGGGTACCAAACAACGTTCAACTTGCCGATGCCCTATTACCCAACAGACTCAACGTCTCCCTATGCTTATCTGAATAAAATTTGTGGATACCTCACATGGAACGCCATTCCTGAGGCCACATTAGACGACATCTCGGGCAGTGTTTCCGGTCTGTCGAGCCAAGACAACGCGGCCACTCGCATGTCTCGAGCAACAGCCATTCAACAGATGTTCCTTGACTTGGTGCCAACAGCTGAGCTCATCGTGGAGAACAACCCCAAACTAACCCCAAAGGCCAATGACTCCCTCACGCCGGCATACCCATTCGCAAAGACGGTTTTAGGTGTGCCTTACCTTTCCTCAGGCACCAACGCCTGCACAAAATATAGTTCGGACTGCGTCATATGGGGTGGTGCATATGGATCTACGGACACAGAAATCATGTATTCCGCACTGTTGCACGGCGATGAAATCGACAACGCCGTTGCCGCTTACAATGCGGTGATGGCATCCACCGTTGCATTAATCAACGACGCAAACAACAGCACCAACTG
>DNVL01000086.1 GCA_003507515.1 Legionella sp. | reverse complement strand
TATTTTTTACAATGAGTAAATCGAGTTCTGCTTCTGAATGAGTAGCCCAAAAAAAGCAATCTTCCGGTTCCGCTTGGTAATGGTCGATCACTTGCTCCAACGCAAAGCCTTCCCATGAAGCGCCAATTTTTGCTGATAACGTTAATTGTTGATGGGTTTGAATGCCTAATAATGCATGCAAAAGACCTGAATCTCGAAAATAAATTTTCGGTGATTTAACCTGCCTTTTACTCACATTGGCAAACCAAGGCTGCAATTGTCTAATCATAAATGTGCCCGCTAGAATATCCACATAATGCTTCACCGTTTTATGATTTAAATCCAGAGAGCGTCCTAACTCTGAGGCATTAAATAAATTACCATGATAATCCGTTAACATCATCCAAAGCCGTCTTATCAGATTAGGATTTAAATTAAATCCCAAATGAGGGATGTCCTTTTCTAAAAAAGTACGAATGTATTCTCGTCGCCAAGCAAAACTATCCTCATCTACCGCCGCTAAATAGGATTTAGGAAAGCCACCCCGCGTCCATAATTGTTGGCTGTTAGACACCTCTAACAACGAAAAAGGCTTCATCTCGAGATAGCTAATCCGACCAGACAAGATCTCCGACGATTGATGAATCAGTATTTGAGACGCGCTGCCTAAAATAAGCAATTTCAGATCAGGTTTTTGATCCACTAGAACACGTAAATATGGGAACAGGGCCGGACGCAACTGTATTTCATCAATGACAATCAAGCCATTCAAATCTTGTAATAATAACTTGGGCGCTTCAAATGCATTTAGGTGTTCCGGATCTTCAAGATCAAAAAAATGCACCTCGGTTCCAGCGGCTTGTTTAAGATATTGTCTTGCCAACGTTGTTTTGCCACATTGACGCGGTCCGAGCAGGGCGCAAACCGAGTTAATACGAAAACAGGCATTCATCTGCTCTAAATAGTCTATTCTTGGAATCATAACGTTCCTGATGGAAATGCCAAATTTCAACTATTATAGAATTATCCTTGAAAATTGGGAAATGAATTCCCGATTTTCAAGGATAATTGTCGTTAGGCTCTCTTCATTAGCGAATCATCTGCTCAATGGTAGCACCTCCCAAACATTGATTTTTATGGTAAAACACAATGTATTGTCCGGGGGTAACGGCGCGTTGCGGGCTTGAAAACATCACACAATGTTTGCCGCGGTCAGCCGCTGAGATCATGCAGGCTTGGTCGTCTTGGCGGTAACGTGTTTTGGCAAAGCATGCCATGGGCATGTCAAAATCCGTGACGTTTGTTAGCCAATGAATGTTTCCACACAGGAGTCCTTGCGCGTAGAGCATGGGGTGATGATTTCCTTGCGCAACCACTAGGGTATTGGTTGAGGTGTCTTTATCCACCACATACCAGGGTTCTTCAAGTCCTGCACGTGTTCCGCCAATGCCTAAGCCCTGGCGTTGTCCCAGCGTATAAAACATCAAGCCATCATGGCGTGCGAGTGTTTGACCATCGGTGCTTTTAATGTCACCGGGTTGTGCCAGGATGAATTCGTTTAAGAAGGTTTTGAATCGTTTTTCACCGATAAAACAAATGCCCGTGGAGTCTTTTTTAGCATGGGTTACCAAACCGAGTGCTTGTGCAATCGCACGCACGTCGGTTTTGAGTAATTCGCCGATAGGAAATAGCGTTTTAGCGAGTGCCGCAGGATCCACGGCATGGAGGAAATACGTTTGGTCTTTGTCGCGATCTTTTGCCTTGTAAAGCGCACCAAAGCCTTGATGCACCTCAACCCGGGCATAATGACCGGTTGCAATATAGTCTGCACCTAGGCTCAATGCGTGATTGAGAAAGGCATTGAATTTGATTTCTTTATTGCAGAGGACATCAGGGTTGGGGGTGCGTGCGTGTTGGTATTCGCTCAAAAAGTGACTAAACACCCGGTCCCAATAGGCATCAGAAAAATTAACGCTGTGCAATGGGATATCGAGTTGGTCGCACACGGCTTGTGCATCGGCTAAATCGATGGCCGCTGCGCAATACCCATCCGCATCATCCTGCTCCCAATTTTTCATGAACAGGCCTTCCACTTCATATCCTTGTTCACGCAATAAATAAGCCGCGACTGATGAATCGACGCCGCCCGACATGCCAACGATAACTTTTTGTTTCATGATGCATTCAGTGATGAGAAAAAGTACACGCAGTGTACCTTAATTTCAGCACATTGTCCTCGTGTTTTGGATTGGACATTCTGTCTTCTGTGTACTATTTTTATAGTAAAACAGACATATTATTTTACGAGGTGGCTCATCATGGCTAAAAATACCCTGACGGATGAGCAAGTCGAAATCTTAGGTGATTTTTTAGAGGAAATTAAAGAGTTTCAAGCAGCGATCCCCGTTGTACACCTGGAGTTTAAGCATTTGCAAAAGGTTCGACGTGATTTAGGGAAGCTCAAAACCGCGGTTGACGATCTCATCTACGTAAACAAATGCGCGAATGACCCACTGATTTTAGATTCTGATATGGTGGAGTCACAACTTGAAAAATTTGAATCAAGTTGTGTAAATTCCTCATTATTCAAAGCCCTAGAATCTGATGAAATAATACCAGAACCTAAGAATATCCGCAGCATCCGAGAGGCACTGAATGACTTATGGAGTGATGTTTGTGCAGTATTTGGTTTTAATAAGCCAGAAAATAAACATGCTATGGGTCTTGCTAAAAAAAACACAATGGAGTCTTTTCGGGCGATAAAAACGCAGTTCCTACAAACAAAAGAGGGACCTATACAGCCACTTACTAGTGAAGGTGAGACTGACTGTGCTGATGTGATACAACTATAAATTTGCTACTCGGCTAAGGTTCATATCTGTTGACAGCCCTTAATGTAATGGACGAGTTCTGCTAACCTTCTTGCTAATAAGCACATAATAGACTAAGTTCTAATAAAACTTAGTCTATTATGTGCTTATTATGCAAATCATCAATATCCAACATGTTTAAGCAAATGAAAAACCGCTCAACAGAGAAAGAATTAATTGATCTTGGGCCATCTTTTTATACCCAAGATGAATATGCCGACTGTTTGAAAAAATTATTTAAAATAAATCAGCTGCTGGGTCTGTTTCGACAGACGGTCCATAGCCTTGCGCGTTTTCCAAAGGATGTTTCGGTGCTGGACATCGGGTGCGGCGGGGGGCTTTTTTTGCTGCATTTAAGTCAGCATTACCCCAACATGCAGCTGTTGGGCATGGATATATCAGCGACCGCGATTGGGCTTGCACAACAGGAATTGGCGGATTGGAAAAATAAGCATGCCAACATCCAGGTTGCATTTCAGTTGCAACAGGATACTGCCCTTGCGTTACCCCGTGCGAGTGTTGATATTGTCCTGACCACGCTGGTCTGCCATCACATGGATGATGACGCGTTGATTTTGTTTTTACAACATGCTTATCAAGCTGCACGCAAAGCCGTCATCATCAATGACTTGCATCGGCATGCACTGGCTTATTGGTGTTATAAAATAATCAGTCCCTGTTTATTCCGCAATCGATTGATTACCCATGACGGTCTGATTTCCATTGCACGCAGCTTTACACGCGCAGACTGGCATCGTCTTCTGAAGCAAGCCAATATCCGCCACTACCAGATCAAGTGGGGCTTTCCTTTTCGATGGCGTGTGGTGTTATGGAAACGTTAGTCATTGTGGGAGGCGGGGTCGCGGGTCTTAGTTGCCTGAATGCATTGCTGGATAGACAGGTTTCACCATTGCTGTTGGAAGCCTCCATCGTGGGTTCGCCTAAGATGTGTGGTGAGTTTTTAGCACCCAATGTGATAGAACGATTAAAAAAATGGGGCGCAGGTCCCATGCAGTCTATTCAACACGCGCGTTTTTTTGGACGCACACGGTCGTTTCAAATGAGGTTTCCTCGAGCGGCGGGCGCTTATAGCCGGGATCATGCGGAACTGGCGTTGGCCGCTCGCGCGCGTGAAAAAGGGGGCCGGATAAGAGAATCTGCCGCCATTCAAACCATCACGCCCGCCACGCAAACCAAGCCGTTTATCCTGCAGCTGACATCGGGTGAAACCATTGAAGCGCGCGATGTGATGTTTGCCACGGGCAAATGGTCACGCGTTAAAAAGCAGCCCAAAGCCTCACCGTATATTGGGTTTAAAACGCATATTCCTCAGGTTATCCAACCCGACACACTGCTGATGTATGGTTTGAAGGGTGGCTATTTAGGGATTGTGCCCGTTTCACCTGACGTGAGCAATCTCACGTGCCTGGTCCATNNACCGCTTTTTTAGCTGATTTCATGCAGAATGACGGTCGATTATCGTCAGTTCCCTTCGATACCCTCGATTGGCTTGAAGGCAAGGCCCCAGCATTTGGCGCAAAAACCATTCCCCATTGGCCACATGCGTATTGGATAGGTGATTCTATTTCGAGCATTTATCCCGCCATTGGCTATGGGTTTGCCCATGCGGTGAGCAGTGCGTGCCTGGCTGTTGATTATTATTTGACGCGTGACGCAGCCGGTTACCATCAAGCGATAAAGCGCCTCGTGCGCCCCAAACGCATCTTGGGTGCGGGCATGCACCATTTATTACAAAAGCCACGCTTATGCAGCGCCATATCTCCAATCCTGAGCACAAATCCCTGGATTGCCCATTCATTGTTAACCCTTTGTGACTACTAACATGCACGCTGCAATCACGGCTATTGGTACGGCTAATCCGCCATACAAGCGAGCTCAACATGACATTGCTGAGCTCATTTCTGAGGGGTTTCATTTAACCCCCAAACAATCAAAAGTATTAAAACGAATTTACAATGCGTCAGGTATTGAGCAACGGCACAGTGTCTTAACGGATTATTGCAAATTGCCGGGTGAGTTTGAATTTTTCCCCAACAATCCATCCGCTCCTTTTCCTACCACAGCACAACGCATGGCCGTATACAAAGACAATGCACTGGCATTGGTCATGGCCGCCATTGAGAACTGCTTGGCTTTAGCACCGCACATCAGCAAAAAAGCCATCACGCATGTGGTAACGGTGAGCTGTACAGGCATGTATGCACCGGGAATTGATATTGAAATTGTACAACAGCTCGAGCTTTCGTCTTCAACCCCGCGCACGTGCATTTATTTCATGGGTTGTTATGGCGCATTTAATGGCATGAAAGCGGCTGACGCCATTTGCATGGCCGATCCTGATGCGACCGTATTATTGGTTTGTGTGGAGTTATGCTCTATTCATATTCAGAATCAATTCACGCTGGATCGCATCGTTGCCAACGCTATTTTTGCAGATGGAGCAGCCGCTGTATTGATTCAAGGCCGCCCTGGCTCGCAACCGCATCTTCGATTCAAGTCCTTTTATTGCGATATCTTGCCACAAACCGGACAAGACATGGTCTGGCATATTGGTGATTCAGGGTTTGATATGGTTTTAAGTGCTTACGTGCCTCAGGCCATCCAGGGTGGTATTGCTGCCTTTTCCCAAAAACTATTCCAACCAGCCGGTCTAGCGTTTAGTGACATGAATTATTTTGCGATACATCCCGGGGGATTAAAAATATTACAAGCCTGTGAGGAAGCGCTTCCCATGACAAGAGCAGACAACCGATTTTCCTATGATGTATTACGCCGCTATGGGAATATGTCGTCCGCTACGGTGTTGTTTGTATTAAAGGATGTTTGGGCTGCTTTAAGTTCTTTAGATGATGGAAAAAAAATATTTAGCTGTGCCTTTGGGCCAGGGTTGACCTTGGAGTCGATGGTATTGGAGATCAATATACCCTTTAGGCGTTAAAATACGGGGTATTCAAAGGTCGGTATTCACCCGTTCACCTAAAATCATCACCCGAACCGTTCCTTTCTTCTGATCCTTTTCGCGCTTTAGCAGGGTGTATATCGTTAGGTGCATGTCATTGATAGACAGGGTGGCTTGGCTTAAAAAGTACTGACTTTCAAGCGTCACTTGCCCATTGGGGATGGCGAGCTTTTGTAATAGTGGGGTGATGCCTGCCATTTCAAACACGCCTTTCGTTCCCCGAGCCTCTAATAATTCATGTGCTTGAGACGCATCTAACCCTTGGCCTAAACACCTGAGAACCGTTAATGTCGCGGTATTGATATTGATTGGCGTAGGTTCAGGCAGCGCCGTAACGTAAGGGCGCAGGGCCCGATAGAGGGCCGCATTCACACCTTGAATCAGACGTAGTTCAGACACATCGGCCATGGGTTGTGCCGCCGGGTAATAGGGTGGCGTTTGCTTTAGATATGCGTCTAAATGAAGGCTTTGTTCCTGCTCAGGAAGGTCTGCGTGAATCCAAGCCGATGTTGCCTCGAGAATCAGATGGCGTTGAGTGTCATCCGTATTTTTAGAGACAAGTGCTATCAAGGCATCAAAAAAAAATCGGAATGATTTGCCATTTAAATTGTTGAGGTTGAATCGGGCTTGCAGGTCGATTAGTCGCCCTTGAATCGTAACCCCTGGGTAGATGGTTGCTAATGTGTCAGGAAAATAGGCTACGGTTCCAGCCGTATCTTGTGCGGTAAACAGCAGCTTTTTCGCAGACAATTGACGCATTGCCCAGCCTGTGATGGGTTCTGCCGCCAAATAGAGTTTGTCTCTGTTGAAGATCATGCCTGTGCGGTAGATATCCAATTGCAAGCGTGCGGCCATAGCGGTTGCCGCAATGGCTACAATGGTCATGATGAACAAGGCCGTAATGAGTGCGCTTCCGCAGTGTTTGAGGTGTTTATTTTGCACGAACCCCTCCTTTGACCTGGAACAACAGGCTCATTTTTCCCCAATCGGTCACATGGGCGGTGAATTGTATGGCGGCAGGCAGGGGTGCTACGGGTTGATTGGGTTGCACAGCAGATTTTGTCCAATGAGATGACAGTTGTTGATTTTGTGCTAAATAAGCGAATTGGCATTTTGTTAAGTGATCGAGCAAAATTTTATCTTGATATGCATTGCGAGAGGGACTATCGAGCATATCCCAACGGCGTCGAATGAGTGCTGTGTCGGTGCACAAGAAGGCGACCCGTATTAACGTGCTACGCCGCTCCCGTCCATCGGGATTCGTATGCCCACCGCGCGTAAATTCAACGTAGTGGGGTTGGCCGATAAACGCCGCGGATAGGTGTTGGTTCCGACGAACAGATCGTGCCACGATCTGTTGTGTGTCTTGATTGAGGATGGCGATGGCCAATTGCAAGGAACTGAGCCTGTCTGCTTGAAGCGTCACGCGGGTTCGCGTATTAAAGGCATGGTAGATGGCGGACGAGGTAATGGCTGCAAGGATTGCAAATACGGCCAATGCAATGAGGATTTCAATCAATGTAAACCCATACACGCGCTTCATTGTGTTATCTTAAATGCAAGCAATTCATCTCCAAAGGGACCGGATGGGTATTTACTGACAGTGATACTGATTTTCTGCAGGTTTTTAATGGGAGTGGCCTGCATCGATGCGCGCCAATACCAACGTTGCCCTAGCATATTCGTTACCTGCGTGATGGGTTGATTTGATGATATGTTTAATAAACCCAATTGAATCATGGTGACCCCTTGTGTGCCCACCCAATGGCTGATGGATTTGTCTTTTAGACGGGCCGTACCGACAACCGTTTGAGCCGTGGACTTGATGAGTGCGGTGAGTGCAATGGCAATGACAGCCAACGCGAGCAATACCTCAATGAGTGTGAAGCCAGCATGCTTTGTCATGGCGATTTTGCATGCTGTAATGTGACGGCCCCGTTGCGTTTTCCAACAATCGTCACCATGGTGGGTTGTTGGCTAGACCCAAGCGTCAGGGTAAACGCGGTCATGTCGCCAGATGCATCTACCTGAATCACCAATGGCTTTCCCCTGCCATTGACCAAGAGCCCTTTGGGGAAATGCTGGAGGCGAAAAAGAGGGGTGGATGCAATGGGGGACCATGTTTTGGGTGGCTGGAAGCGAAACACTTGATATCCGTCTGCTTTGATCTGAAGGCGCAAGGTGCTCGTTTCTAATATCGCATATTGTTGGACGAGTTTGATGTATTGGGTCAATTGCTCAGCGGCTACAATGATACGGCGCTTTTCGCCAAAATCGCCAAATGAGAGCAATGCAAAGCCTAAGGTGATGCCAATAATAAATAACACCACCAAGATTTCAATGAGGGAAAAACCTCGGCTGGTAACCCGTGTCACTGAGCCGCGTCCCAATTGCCGATGTCTGCATTGAATTTATGACCACCGGCTTGGCCATCAGCGCCATAGGTAAAGATGTCGATTTCACCATGTTGACCTGGGTTTAGATACAAATAATCGCGCCCCCAAGGATCTTTTGGCAATGATTTGAGGTAGGGTTGCCAATTGGAAGGAACGGGACTGCTGGATGGTTTTTCCACCAATGCCAATAGTCCTTGATCCGTTGAGGGGTATGTGTTGTTGTCGAGTTTATATAAATCCAATGCATTTTGAATGGATAATATATCTTGTTTGGCTTTGACGACACGTGCCTCGTCGGGTCTGTTGATGATTTTGGGCACCACAAGGGCGGCTAAAATCCCTAGAATGACCACGACTACCATGATCTCAATGAGCGAGAAGCCTTTTTGTTTTTGCATATTGAATGTTCTCCATAAAAAAGGTGATTAAGACACCAATTGTTCCATCGAAAAAATGGGCAGCAGGGTGGCCAGTACGATAAACAAGACCACGGCTCCCATGAACAGTATGACCAAGGGCTCCAGCAGCGTCAATGCTGTATCGATCATTCCTTGTACTTCGCGGTCCATTTGCAGGGCGGCCCGATCCATCATGGTGGCCAGTTGCCCGCTTTTCTCCCCGCTGCTGATTAAATGCATGGTCATGGGGCTTAAATAGTGGGTATCCTTCAGGGCAAGACTGATGGCGGTACCCTCTCGTACTCGAATGGCAGCAATATCAAAGGCCTGCTGCATGATGAGATTGCTAATCAGGCTTGCAGATACCTGCATGGTGTCGAGCACATTCACGCCGGCTGCAAATAAAATACCAAAGGTGTGGATGTAGCGCGCCCCGTTCACGGATTTTATCAAATAACGTGCAATGGGTAGTTTGAGGAGGCATTGGTGCCATGCTCGTTTGATACGCGGATTATTGAGGGCTTGTTTAAAGCCGAATCCAAGTCCTACCAGTGATATCGATAGATAAAGCCCATAGGATTTGATGAATTCACTGATGTTTATCAGCACATGCGTCATGCTCGGCAGTGATTGACCACTGCTGGTAAAAACGTCGATGATTTTGGGCACAACAAACGCCAATAAAAAACCGATGATGCCAGCAGACACGACGATCATAAGGGAGGGGTAAATCAATGCTTGTTGAATTTTTTGGCGGGTTTGTTGTTGATTTTCGGTGTAATCCGCCAATTTATCCAAGACAACATCCAAGCGTCCGGTTTGTTCACCGGCGGCAACCGTTGCACGGTATAATTTAGGGAAGGCTTGCGGGTAGTCCCCCATGGATTGGGCCAGCGCATACCCTTCCATTAGTTTAGAACGCACGCCTATAATGAGTTGGCGAACGCTTGTTTTTTCAGATTGTTCGCCCACACCCCGCAGGGACTCTTCCAGCGGAATGCCGGCTGCCAACAATGTTGCCAATTGGCGTGTGAGCAGTGATAAATCAACAGCGGATAGTGCATCACGGTTTTTTGTGAGTGCGCGTTTTTTCAATGTTTGGATATGAACAGGAATGACGCCTTGTTCGCGCAATAATTGGCGTGCATGCCGTTCAGAGTCGGCTTCAATGACCCCTTTTAGCGTGTTCCCTGATTTCTTTAGCGCTTGGTATTGGTATGCACCCATGGTGTCCTGATTTCGTTTTACTCCCAGTTGGTTTACTATACCGTGATTCATCCGTCACTTATAGCCAACCGGGAGATAGCAATGAGCAAAACCGCACTACTTGCCGCAATCAAAGAGCATGATGCTAAATTTATTGATTTGCGATTTACCGACACGCGTGGGAAAGAGCAGCACATTACCATTCCTGTTTCGGCAATTGATGATGATTTTATTGACAATGGCAAAATGATTGATGGATCATCGTTTAAAGGATGGCAAAAAATACACCAGTCTGACTTGGCGTTGCTGCCCGATCTGAACCATGTTTTGCCCGATCCTTTCTATCAAGATAGCACCTTGTTTGTTCGCTGCAACGTGGTAGACCCACAAACCCTGTTGGGTTATGAACGCGATCCGCGATCCTTAGCACAACGCGCTGAACATTATTTAAAATCCACAGGCATTGCGGATCAAGCGTTTTTTGGGCCGGAGCCTGAGTTTTTTATTTTTGATGACGTGCGTTGGGAAACTCAT
>DNVL01000104.1 GCA_003507515.1 Legionella sp. | reverse complement strand
TTGTTTCATGAACCATGATTTTTGGAAGCATCCCCCATTGCAACGCATGCATTAAATCAAACTGCTCTGCAATTTCCGAATAAACAAAGGGATGAAGATGATAAACAAACGCTCGCCCCGCCAATAAATTGGCACCACCATATTTTAGTTTTCGTGCACTGGAGCCTGTGAGCACGAAATGAATCGATGTGGTTTCAATCAATTCATGAACAATATCCAGTAATTTTGGTATTTTTTGCACTTCATCAATCACAACATGCGTCATGGATGGAGGCAAACCATTGACAATGGCCACGAGCTCATCAGGCCTCCTTGCAAAACGCGACTCCTCACTGGCCAACAACAGATTGATATACAACGCATTGTGGAACCAAGGAAGGTTTTTAAGATAGGTTGTTTTTCCTGCTCCCCGAGGACCAAAAAGAAAAAAACTTTCATCATCTGGCACTTGCAGTAATCGAGGAATCATCATTTTCTCCGACAATTTAGGGACAACACTCCATTATTGTACGCCAATTATGGAGTGTTGTCCCGTATTATCAAGGAAACTGCCCGCCGGTGGTAGCTGAGCTATTAAAAATACCAAAGCCCCCTGCTGCCATGCAAATGGCTTTCTTTCCTTTGCCGATGCTACGACGGGCTTACGTGCAGCTCGAGCAATCACGTCATATATCCCATCAACAACCCTTCTATCGCAAGCGTTTGATTCAAGCTTATATTTTGTTGCACGTGACGCATCAATGCATTGATCCTGTCCAACTGCTGGAACAACGCCATTGGTGAAATATGGCGTGGCAATGGCGGCCTGATCTGCGCGCTCTGCAATTGGTCGTGTATGGATTGGGCCGTCAATAGGTGTAAAAACCATAGCAAATCACCCAACGCATGGCCTGACCACTGAGCGGCAATCGTGCAAGGAGAAATTTTCCCAACGGCCAAATCACTGAGTGCAGCCATAAACGATTCGCGTTGTTTAAAAAGCTCTCCTCGTGCAGAGTCGTCTGGGTAAAGATGACCAATCGCCAGGTAATCAACGCTACTCGGCCCCTCCCCGCTTAGTGATGCAAACATATACTGCTGGCAACGGCTCATGATCGTCGCAGGCAACGAGCTGGTTTGTTCCGCAATCAAAATAAAAACCGTGTGCAAAGGCGGTTCTTCGAGAATTTTCAATAACGCATTGGCAGCGGCTGCATTTAATTTATCAGCCGGTTCAATCACAATAAAACGTCGCGCACCCAATTGAGGCGTGTGATAGACGTCCTGTTGCAACTCACGCATTTGCTCAATTTTGATGGGCCCGTTCAACGTGTCTTGACGCACATAACGAATATCGGGGTGCGTGCCTTGCATGAGTAAATGACAGGCCTGACATAATCCGCAGGGTGCATTTTCAGAATCATGACAGAGAAGAATGGCCATTAATCGATGGGCAAAAGACAACACATTTGCATGGCGTGGGCCGACAAACAATAGCGCATGAGGCAATCGATGCTTATCCAAGGCAGGTTGTATGCGTGCCCATACCGGCGCATGGATTTCTAATGGGTCAAGATTTAACATGTTTTGCCAGGTGGTCTTCAACAGCCATTGCAATGGATTGCCGGACCGCGAGCAGCGGTTGGCTGGCATCAATCACCACCACATGGGGCATGGTCTTCATGCGTCGATGATAGGCGTCATGCACCGCTCTAAAAAACGCCAACGGCTCCTGCTCAATGCGATCCATCGCTCCACGTAAACCCGCTCGCTCCAATCCTAACTCAGGGCTCACGTCTAAAAAAATAGTGAGGTCGGGCGTGAGGTCTCCCACACAAAAACTAGACAAATGAGAAATCATCGTTTCATCTAATTCTCGCCCACCTCCTTGGTATGCGAACGTGGATAATTCAAAACGATCAGCCAATACCCATGCACCGCGGTTTAAGGCCGGACGAATCACTTGCTCCAACAACTGAACGCGGGCTGCATAAAATAATAACAATTCGGCGCGTGAATCAAGCGGCTCAGTTGGAATAGACGCTTTAATCAGTCCGCGTACAACCTCCCCCACGTGTGTACCACCCGGCTCGCGTGTCAGAATGAGCTCGGGCGTGTGCGCTGCCAAACGTTGTTTGATCACATCCAATGCTGTTGACTTGCCCGCACCTTCCAGTCCCTCAACAACAATCAATTGCCCTTTCAGAGCCCTCATTCGCCTTTCCTTAGATAACGGGTAATGGCTTGTTTTTGTTGTTCGTATGTCGATGAAAAACAATGCGTTCCATCACCAATAGCAACAAAATACAAGTCATCGGTCAAGGTTGGGTGGGCTGCTGCATCAATGGCATCGCGGCCAACCATGGCAATGGGTGTGGGCGGCAAACCGCGATAACGGTAAGTGTTGTATGGAGAGTCAACCTGCAAATTTTCATGCGTCAATTTGCCCGTATATGCATTACCTAACCCGTATATAACGGTTGGATCCATTTGCAACGGCATGTATTTACGCAATCGATTCACAATCACCCCTGAAATCAACCGCTTCTCGTCCGGACGTGCCGTTTCCTTCTCTAGAATGGAGGCGACAACCAATAAATCATAAGGCTTTTTATAAGGCAATCCTGGGGCTCGATGCGCCCAACTGACATCCAAATATTGTTCTAAATTAGCATGCGCGCGCGCTAACAAATCACGGCTCGATGATCCCGCATTGTAATAATAGGTATCAGCCAGCAAGAGTCCTTCGGCGTTTGCAGGTGCCACCACCTGCCAATCCGAGTCCTTATACGTCAAATACGGCGCCCGTGCTAAACGGGTAGAAATTTGGGATTGGGTCGTGCCCTCAATCATAGGAAACGACTCGATCAATATCTCGCCAGCCACAACACGACATAAGAAATGCTGAGCGGACTCCCCTGGATTGACTTGGTAAATTCCAGCCTTTAGTTGTGGCGCTAACCCTTGCATGCGAATCAGATAAAGGAACAACCGTTTGGAGTGAATTAAATGCTGTGCCGACAACGTGCGCACAAATGCGGTAGCTGATGTCGCGTTATCTAGACGCACCAGCGTGGTGGGCTCATGACGACCGATCATGGGCTGATAGAATAATCGGTAAAGATCAATGCCTAAATAAAAAAGCCCGCCGAAGCATAGCATGAGCAGGCCCATCAGAATGGATTTAAGCAAACGACTCGCCATTGGGATAGCCCTTAGGTAATTCGCTTGAACAATAAACTGCCGTTAGTACCCCCAAAGCCCAATGAATTACTGAGTGCGTAATCAATCTTTCTTTGTTGTGCGGTATGTGCCACAAAATTTAAATCGCAATTTTCATCCGGATTATCTAAATTGATGGTCGGGGGGGCGACTTGATCTCGAATGGCCAACACACTAAATCCAGCTTCAATGGCCCCTGCTGCGCCCAATAAATGGCCGGTCATGGACTTGGTTGAGCTGACTGCCAATTTGTAGGCATGATCTTGAAATACCCGCTTGATGGCGATGGTTTCATTTTTGTCATTCAAGTAAGTGGAAGTACCATGTGCGTTAATATAGTCGACTTTGTCCGCTGAAATACCTGCATCCTTCACGGTCGCTGCCAGCGCTCTGGACGCACCATCTGCATTTTCATCCGGGGATGTGATGTGATAAGCGTCAGCC
>DNVL01000242.1 GCA_003507515.1 Legionella sp. | reverse complement strand
GAAAACCGCTTCATGATGTCAGATTGTTCTTCAACAGTAAGTTTTGAATGAGCAAGCATCACGGAAGGCGCCTGGATGGCTCGATTCATGTCCACTACCACAAGAGGCTGCGGTGAATGCCCAAAAAAACGGGCAAACACCAGGATTAAAAAGAATCCCAGCACACTAAGAAGTATCCAGTGCATCACGTTTCGTGTATCAGGCTGCATGGGAGACTCCATAATGTTCATTGGCAACTCGCAAGACCGCATCGATGAACGCCATACCCTGTTTCACATAATTAAGTACAGCTTGATAATCGTCTCCATCAGAAGACAAAAGCACGCGGGTAAAGGGATCGACAAATAAACGATGAAAGGAGGAAATCCCATTGGAACGTAATAGAACCTGTGAAAAACCTGCCTCCTTGGCCTTTGGAAAAGCCGTTAATAAATTGATCTCATAATCAGAAAAAGTCTCATGCTCTTTTTGATGTTTCATCAGGGGTTCCTGTTCCTGTAAAAAAATAAGTTTCAACGCGGAGTTCTCCCAGGCAGCACGTGCTTCTATAAATTCATAGTAATCAGCAATCCCCTGAGTAATGGTGACAAAGGAAGCCTTGTGCCTTCTACCGGTTCTAAACCCTTTGATAATGAAATTGGCGGCTATTTCATCTCCTGTAAAAAATGACCAGGCCTCATCTATAATGCACATCTTTTGTTTGTTTCTGTCTGAGTCAAACATGCGTCTTTGAAATTGAGAAATAACTGACAATAAAACAGGGGCACGAATGCTTTGATTGTCTTCAATTTCTTTTAAATCAACGACGATGATGCGGGCATCTGGAGATAATCTGGATGGCTCATTAAACGCTTTTCCATGCTCTGAGGTACTGCAATAACGCTGCATGTTTTTTGATAAAATGCGCGCTGTGGGATAGGTTTCCCTATCGAGCTCATACAGGCTTAATAACTCCTGTTGCACATCATCAATACGCGTTTGATTTCCCATCCTGGTAAAAGCCGCAAGGATTGCTTCTCGCAATGTGCCTCTGTCATCATCAGTAGCACCACTGGTAGGACAGGTTAAGAGTTCAAATAAGGCAATAATATCATCCAGTTCACGGACAATATCGGTAACGTGGGTAAAGGGATTCATCGCTAAATTACTATATTCCAGATAAGTACCACCCAAAGCCTCACACAATTTTCGATAACTTCCGCCAATATCAATAATGAAAATATCACCTCCATTAAAGAGCACGTTAAGCATCAGCATCTGAATAAAGAAACTTTTCCCACTGCCTGAGGTTCCGGTCACAGCCATGTTGTAATTGGTGCCAAATGCTCCAGAAAAGGGATCAATACAGGCAAGTTGTTCGCGCATGGTGGGTAGAACAATGCCCTTCCCTACTCCTGACCAATCCGAAAGAATCGGCATGTATTGCGATGCATTCCAGGAAGAAATAGGCCACATCATGGTGGGAAGTGAAAAATCCTTGATTAATCTCCCTGTAAACAGGAATGGCATAGATACTAAAAAATAAGGGAGCTGCATCCGTTTGCAAAGCGCTAGCTCAATGCCATTGTATTTATAAACACTGATCGCAGCTGCTACATTATGTTCTTTCTCATGGGCTCTTGAAAACAGCACCACGTTATAGAGCATTTTGACGGAACGAGTCTTTTGTGCGCTCAAATCATCACGGAAAGTACGCCAGGCGTGAGCCTGATTCTCAGTTCCTGCAACATGCAGGGCATAATCACTTTTTGATTTTTTATCCAGATCTCGAGTCTTTCGATTAGCGCGTCCCTGCGCTTTGCCTTGCTCATCAACAAGATAAGTCACTGAAATAATATGATTACAAGGGATGCTCTGCTCTGGGTGAAGAATATTATTGGTGTTGTTAATGTTGTCCCATAAGTGAAATTTAGCTGGCAAGCGGTCAATAGTGAGCACCGACACAGCAGTTTCATAAGCACATCCTGCCCCATTCACGCCACGAATCATTAAGGTATCGTTGTGAACCTCAACATCAAAATCATGAGAAAGTGCCTGCTCCTTCAAAAGCCTTGTTTGATCATAGGCTGCGGGACGCGGATAAATAGAGTCTGGGCAATTAGCGCAATAGAAATTCAAAAGATGCAGAAAATCGGTTGCATCTCCTCGCTTAAATCCAATTTTTGCCGCAGTCATGGATGCTTCAAAAGACACCCGAAATTGCCCGAAACAGGCTTTTAAATCGCGCTCGTTCTCTTTATTGACTTTATCGATGACAATAAAGACTTCTGTATGAGTCAGGCGAGGCGAAATGGTGGTGTTGGTTTTAAATCCATTGATCGCTGCATTTTGGTAAAAGGATTTAAGATTGTCGCCAAGCACCGATAAGTTTTTAAACTCTGCTTTGGAAAATTGTCTTGCAAATGCATCAATCTCATAGCCCACTTGATTGTGCTTTACCAAAAGAAGCTGCATGGTAAAGTCATGTGAAACTTTGGTGCGCAAAAGTGTATCGAGCTGCTCGGCTATTTTTTCATTGGCCCCTGTGAGGGGAATGATCCGATAAATTAAGCCCGCATTGTGTTCATTAAAAAATACCCTGGACTCTTCATCAAAGTATTGGTAGGGCAACAGTCTGGTGAATGAAGGGTAGCGGTGCTCTTCAAGGTTGAAACTTGTGAACTCTTTTTTAGGTGCTGCATCACCTGTAGGATCAACACTTAAATACTCTTTAAGTAACTCATGGGACTCTTGAACCCATTCTTTCACTTTAGCAAACATTCATTTCTCCTGCGTGATTCATGGTCTACCTTAAAAAATGCCCTATTTGTATCTTGAATAGATAACGCGGTTATTAGCCTGCTGTACGAATTGGCCATCTGGTGTATAGCGTTTTTCCATAACCATTCTATTGACCATTTCCATGCTCTGACATCCGCCTCTATCTGCAAAAGGGCATCGTGCGTCTTCATTGTCCAGAATGGACTTGGAACAGGCGCATAAAAGAGTGCAAAATACTAAAATGCTCCCTGTTAGGATTTGTTTAATCATGAGATTTCTCCTCATTTTGAACGGTTGAAAACAATGGAGCTGAAGACTGGCCTTGCTGGCTTAGAAAATTTTGTTCCAGACGATTGTTATGCCCAATCATCAGTTCCTGTGAATTGGATTCGGTACTTTGTGCATCAGTACCATTCGTTTGTGAACTTGAATCAGAGGCTCGACTAATCTGTGTAGTAACGCCTGCCTCATTTTGAGCATGCCCCTCATCAATGGATTTACCAGACTCATAGACTTGATGTTCTTTATCAATCCAGAATCCTTTGGTAAATAAAACAGAGACCTTGCGTCCTGCGCGTGCAACTACCAAAGGATGGTAAATATCGGCTATTTTCATTACATAATCTGAAATACGATTGGCAGGATTACTTAAGGCACCTCCCGCTGCCGATTGTCCCAAAGCGGCAGCACTTCCATAAGTCGTAATCGTACCTACGCTTGGATTAATGGATTGCGCTGTATTGTAATTTTTTAAGCCATCGCCAATACCGGCCAACATGCCTGCTGCTGCAGAATAGCCAAGCAATGGTTTTGTTTTTAAAATCGAGGTTCCACGTAAATCTTGCATGGCATCGAGATCAAACACTGAACCATACACTTTTTGCTCAAAATTGATGTTCTTTCCAGCGCACGATAAGGTTTCAAGATGCAAAACCACAGAGCTTCCTGATAAATCACCGTAAGTTGAAACAAGTGCCGAACACCCTTNNGACGCCTCCACTGGTTAATCGAATTAAGGCTGTTCCCATGTTTTTTGAGCCATTAATTCCCGCATCGCCAAGGATTCCGGTAAGTAACACTCCTTCGGCAAATGTGCCTGCCCAAACGTAATTTCTTGAAGTGCGTACTTCTCGCATCTGCCTTTTACGACCGTGGAATTGCACTGTTTCAAGCCCCCCTTTGGAGAGCATTTCGCGAGTCTGTCGGCGTTTTTGTTCCTGTCTTGCTTCAATTTCTTCGCGTGTTGGCGGTCTTGCAGCAACGCTTGCAAGGCTAATCTTTTGGGAAGACAGCAGCGCTACCTGTAATTGTTCCTTGGTTTGTTTATTCTCTTCCTCAAGACGAGCAAGCTGTTTTTGCATGGTCTCTACCAGCGCTTTTGTTTCTGAGTTGTCTTCTTTTGAGATAACTTCTTTGTTCTGTACTTTTTGAGTCACAAGCTCCTTTAAAGAATCAATTTGGCTCTGCTGCTGTTTAATCAATGCTTCATCACTGTCCTGATTGAATTTGCTGTTAAATACACCATCAAAATGAGCAGGCACCTCAAGCTCAGGCTTTTTGTGGGAAGCTGAAGAGGTTAAATAGAATCCATAGGACGCCCCTGCAATGAACAATAAAACGGCAGCATGTTTGAGCTGTTCTTTTTTTGCCATTTTGTTGGCATTAAACTTAGGTTTATTGAGCCACCAGTTTTTTAGTTTTTTTAACATGTCACACTCCTTTCAACCCACATCCACTCAAAGTTAGCCTTCATTGCTGTACAGACCATATAAATAAGCAACTTTCTTTGGGGGAAGCAGCTCATCGCTTAGTGAAAGCGTTTGTGCCTTGTTATTAGAAAAAATCTCTGTTGTGAGGGCTATTTCATGATTGGACGTGTTTTCCAGCCGATAGACATAACCCGTTAAAGACTCACCCTGGTACTGTTTTTGAAGAACGACTTTAATGTCTTTTTTAATGTAAAACGGTCTTGAAAGCGTGCGCTCAAGATGAAAATCTTTTGGAATTTCTCCTGCTTTCATCGCCGCCAGCACTTCTTCATTTTGGTTTAAGTCACTGACATCGTTTTTCACAAATTTCAATTTTGTTTGTGTTTTAGCCACGAGCTTTAAGGTTTTCCCAACCGCCTCATTAGGAGTGATGGTCAATGAAAAATGATGTCCTTTATCCGTAGTCAGAAAAAGGGTGATAGGCACGTCAAAGGCAGGTTTTAAGTAAATAGAGCCTTCAATGCTGTTGAGGTCGTCCATCTCACTTTTATCTACTGTAAAAGCACGCTCTGGATAGCTCAATTTAGTGATTTTCTCACCCTCAACAAACACTCGGTTGAAATTAATACTCGATAAAGACAAATTGAATTGCTCGCCTTCTTCAAATGAAATAACCGATGGGATTGCTCCTGCGGTTGCTATACCTCCGCACAAAAGGCCTGTCAGGAACAGTATTCTTTGGGTTTTAGAGTAAATACTAGACTGCATCATGGATCTCCTGAATGGACGAAAGGGTTAAAAGGCCGTTTTGAAATGAAAACTGTAGACGATAAACTTTACGCTCAGGCGCTAATTGAAGGCCGTGACTGGTGCGATATAAGAGCCCTTCAATCTGACCCTGGTGATGTGCTACATCAACCGATATGTTTTCGCTATAAAATACCGAGCTTATATTTTTTTCATGCACTGTTTTACGCTCTTCATCCAATAATCTGGAAAAGGCTTCCTGAACATTTGGCTTAATTAAATGTGCTAACCTGGCGTAACGTGCATCGATGGTTTCTGGATTGTATGTCAGGCGTAAATCAGCGGCTTTTTCAGTCATATCTTTTAAATATGAAGGTGAATAAGCACGTTGACCTATGCTGAATTCTGCACCGGTACACACCGGCAACCAATGAACCTGCCGGTGTGTAAGGGAATAAAAGCAAACACCCGCCAGAACCAGAACAGCACTTGAGCTTGAAAGCGCCCAGACCAGACTTAGCTTTAAAAGAAGCCTGTTTTTAGCAATGGCATTATCACGGTAAGAAGTATTCATAAGGTTCACCTGATGTAGAGTCGGTTAGCGGAATCAGGAAATTCACGAAACAACAGGGAAGTAAGGCCATGCGGCAACGCCCAGTACACAATGGATAGAAGCGTGCGGATGGGTAACCCGCCAAACTTATAATGCATCAACGCACTTAAAGCTGCCCCTATCATAAACAACTGATAGGAAAGGC
>DNVL01000220.1 GCA_003507515.1 Legionella sp. | reverse complement strand
GCGCAACGACAGTGGCTGGATAAAGTGGCTCTGTTTGTATCACCCGGCGAGTCACTGATTCCACGCGACAGGAGCTACAAGCAGCACTTGAGTCACTATCAAGCGCAAGCAAAATTAATGGGTGTTTGTAAGCTGCATGGATTACGGCATGCCTATGCGCAGCGTCGGTATATGGAGCTTACTCGTCTTGATGATCCGAATGGTCAAGGGTTCATTTGTCCGATTGATGGGGGCAAACGATTTAGAGCGATGACCGATGAGGAAAAAATGATCGACCGACGTGCACGGCTGTCTATCAGTCAGGAACTGGGGCATTCGCGAATAAATATAGTGAAAATTTACATAGGGTAAGGGGATCGCTCTACAAAAGCCAAAACTGAGGCTTCACACCACGAAATGAATAAAAAAATTAATATGTAAGTTAAAAAACGACAATATAAAATATTGGTTGAATTTTATAAAACAAAATGTTTTAGTGTAACGACTTAACGTGTTTTATACGAAGCAGAATTCAATAAGTGACTAATAATCATGGCACAATCATATCATTCTGAATTGGCTCAAACCAGAACATTCGACATTATTGAAGCATCCAAGTTCCTCGGTGCACACAAGGAAACCATCCGACGTATGGCAGCCACAGGTCAACTCCCCGCGGTAAAAATAGGTCGAGCCTGGCGATTCATTGAGCAGGATTTGATGACCCATATGCGCGCTCAATATCACTCATCAAATGAAATAGTTGAACATCAAGATTACAGGGGAAATAAAGGATGGCAATCAAAAAAAGAAATGACGTCTGGTGGATTGACATTTCACACCAAGGAAAACGAATACGCCAAAGCACTGGGACTAAAGTAAAAAGCCAGGCTCAACAACTTCACGACAATTTCAAGAACGAATTGTGGCGACAGGCCTCGCTGCCCAGTCTTCCCAGAAAATACTGGATGGATGCTGTTATTCGCTGGCTTGATGAATCTAAACATAAACAAAGCCTTGTCGATGATAAAATTCATTTGCGATGGGCAGATCCTTTTTTGCGAAATATTTTATTGAGTGATATTACTCAAGACGACATCGAAGCTGTCGCCAAGGCGAAAGAAGACACGGGCGTCTCCCCTACTACTGTCAACCGTATGTTAGAGATCATCCGCGCAATTTTTCGTAAGGCTCATAGCGAATGGGGTTGGCTGCATACAACCCCACCGATCCGTATGCGAAAAGTAGATGATCGCAGACTCCGCTGGTTAACCCTCGCAGAATCTGAACGATTATTAACTGAGTTGCCACCGCACCTGCAAGACATGATGCAATTTAGCCTGGCAACCGGGTTAAGAGAGTCAAACGTCACGGGGCTAAAATGGGCTGACGTTGATCTGGATCGGAAGCATGCACTGGTGCATCCAGATCAATCAAAAACAAAAAGAGCAATCCCTGTCCCGTTAAACCGACATGCCCTTGAAATTCTCCGCCGCCAAAAAGGTAAAAATTTAACCTCTGTTTTTACATACAAAAACAAGCCCGTGTGCCGGTGTAATAACCATGCATGGCGCAAGGCATTAGTTCGTGCTGGGCTTAATGATTTTCGCTGGCATGATTTACGCCACACGTGGGCGAGCTGGCATGTGCAGAATGGAACAAGTTTGCAGGAATTACAGCAGTTGGGTGGTTGGTTGAATTTTAATACTGTTTTGCGGTATGCGCATTTGTCTAGCAATCACTTGGAGCAGGCGGCGGAGAGGATATGCATGGGAGTTTGATTGAGTCTCAATTTTTTGCTTTTATCAAGAGCCAGTTATAGTATAATTGGTTGGTTCTTCCACTAATGAAAAAATATTACGTTCACTGTAATATATAATCGATGTCGTCAAAAACATCAGTACAACTAGCCAGAACATCGAGAACCGGGTCGATTTGACTCTGGCCATAACAGGTGTCAATCATGAGTCGCAGCCGTCGAAAAAACCCCATTTTTGGTATTACAACTTGTCGTAGCGAGCAACAGGACAAAAAAATTTGGCATCAACGCTGGCGCAGCCGAGAGCGCACCGCATTGACTAGCGCAACACCCAGTGATTTAGAGGCATATCTTCCTGTACTGGAAAAACAAGTTAGCAATGTCTGGAGTATGGGCAAGGATGGCAGGCAATATTGGTCCATAAAAAGACAAGCTGTTATCGCAGAACAAACCGCTCAGAAAAAAGGCTGCACAACAAAAGAACGTGCGTCGATAAAACAACGAGAATTACATAAATCGATGGGCAAATGATTCACCGGGTATTTACTCCACCCTCAAAATATACATTTCTGCCCTCTGCGCTAATTTTTCCACGGAACCGGCTTTTTAAATGCACGGTAAAGGTGGAGGGAACCTGGGTTGTCTTGCCATCGTTATATTCACGAATAGCACTACCCCACTCCCATTTAACTCCAAGTTTATTTAACGCTTTGATCGCCACGGCCTCAAACGCATCAACAAGCACCACACTCGATTTCTCATCAGGGAAATTCATTGGCGCGGCTTTTGCAAATAAGCCATGCGCAATTTTAACGATAATACCCTCAGCCATAAAAGCATTGAGAGCCCGATTAAGTCTCAGCTGTTCCCTGTTGGAATGATCGTCAGTCAAATCATCCCGTGAAAACACGCTGTCAGGCAGGCGGCTGATTATATTTCTTAGCGTATTGCGATATGCATTGTTGTAATGGCTCAGGTTTTTCATCATGTTCGCCTGTGAAATGGTTTTACAATCGTCTTAAATAGTTAGTCATTTTTTTTATTGTGATTGGTTAACCAATTATAGTACGTAAGTGCGCGCTGCACTTGGCGACCACCCTCTTCACGACTGTCAATTTTTACTCAATTGGCCTCTTATCTAACGCCCCTTACTTAATCAAAATATGCACATGTTTACCCATTGCAGATGCAGTGCTCACCAATGCCTTCAAGCTAATATTGGTATTTTCGGGATCCAGTAATCGATCAAGTTGTGATCGGCTGGTATTCATTTTTCTGGCAAAAACCGATTTAGTTAAGTTCTTTTGCTCCAGATAGTTTACAATTTGCCAGGCAATAACCCGTTTCAGTGCCTCTGCACTGGTTTCAACAAACAAATTTTCTTCTTTCAGAAAATCATCAAATGAGCTGCCGATATGCTTGTTCATCATAACCTCCTAATCATTCAACACTCGATCACGTCGATCTTTGGCAATTTTTAGATCATTGGGCGGTGTACTTTCCGATTTTTTCTTAAAACCGTGTAACAGCACCATTAATCCATTCTTTACAGTAAACATCACTCGTGCAATTTCCCTGCTTGTGATATCCGAGCGTACTTCCCATAAATCTTTATCCATTTTGCGAACCAGTGGCATGCCTAACGGCCAACCAAACTCAACCATTTTAATATCTTCACCAATAATTCGTTTATCATCTCTGCATAGCGATATTAACCAATCTTTCACAGGTTCATTACCCAAGGACGATTTGTAAAACCTTACTGTTATTTTTTTCATATTTTGACCACATCTTAAGTGTACCACTTTTGGTACAAAAATCAACTTTTTGATATTCGCTTGTATTCACCTGGATAGTCAATCTTAATTAGATGATCCAAAAATATCAAACCGGCAACTGTGACCGAAACGTGCCAAACCACCGCAGTACAACGTGTGTTTGAGGCAGTTCTCGGCAGTAATTCGTCACAGCGATGCATCGCAGGTGATTGATTATTAATGAATTTCATTTGATACCCGCTGGATACGAACCAGAGGGTCGGAAGTTCAATTCCTTCCGGGCGCACCAATTATCAAGGACTTACGTAAGTTTTTGAGTGGTCGAAAAAGTGGGTGTAGCAAATGTGTCACAGTTTACTACCCACATTTTTCATCCTAACCAAAATTTCCTACCAATCTAATCGATCCAATACGATCAGCTGCAT
>DNVL01000025.1 GCA_003507515.1 Legionella sp. | reverse complement strand
CCGCGGCCATGATGGCTTTGGTCGAGCCGGGTGATTTGATTTTAGGCATGTCTTTGTCCCATGGCGGTCATTTGACGCATGGTTCATCGGTTAATTTTTCAGGAAAAATGTACCGTGCGTTGCAATATGGCATTGATGAAACCACGGGATTGATTGATTATGTGGCCCTTGCAGCACAGGTTGCGCTGCATCGGCCTAAATTGATCATCGCAGGATTTTCCGCATATTCGCAGGTCGTGGATTGGGCGCGATTTCGAGTGATTGCAGACAGCGTTGGTGCTTATCTATTGGTCGACATGGCGCATGTAGCTGGCTTGATTGCGGCCGGCGTCTACCCATCGCCCATTCCATATGCGGATGTGGTCACGACGACTACGCATAAAACATTGCGTGGCCCACGTGGAGGGCTCATTTTGGCTCGGGCGAACGAAGCCATTGAAAAAAGACTCAACTCGGCTGTTTTTCCTGGCACGCAAGGCGGTCCGTTGATGCACGTGATTGCGGCCAAAGCGGTGGCGTTTGAGGAGGCTTTACAGCCTGCGTTTAAGGCGTATCAAGAGCAAGTACTGGTCAATGCAAAAATAATGGCGAAGGGGTTGCAGGATCGCGGGTATCGGATCGTTTCAGGTGGAACCGAAAATCATTTGATGTTGGTGGATTTGATTGATAAAAACATCACCGGCAAAGAGGCGGATGCCGCCTTAAGCCGCGCGAATATCACCGTGAATAAAAATGCCGTTCCAAACGATCCACGCTCACCCTTTGTCACAAGCGGCCTGCGTTTAGGCACACCTGCGGTGACTACCCGTGGGTTTAAAGCGCGTGAAATCGTGCTGCTCACCGGTTGGATAGCCGACGTGTTGGATAATATAGCGGATGACGAAATGATCGGACGTGTTCGAGCACATGTGTTAACATTGTGCCATGAATTTCCAGTGTACGGATAGCGATGTATTGTCCCTTTTGCCATGCAACCGATACCAAAGTCATTGACTCCCGCTTGGTGGCGGATGGCGCTCAAGTGCGTAGGCGGCGCGAATGCTTGATTTGCCACGAACGATTCAAGACCTTTGAAGTGGCTGAGCTGGTGATGCCATCGATCATTAAGCGGGATGGGAGACGAAAATCATTCGACATGGATAATTTACGGGCAGGCATGTTGCGTGCATTGGAAAAACGTCCCGTCAGTATAGACGATTTAGAAAGCGCCATTATTACCATCATGCAGAAAATTAGACAGCATGGCGAGCGTGAAATCGATTCTAGCCAAGTCGGACAATGGGTGATGGAGCAGTTGTATCGTATGGATCACGTGGCGTACGTGCGTTTTGCCTCAGTGTATAAACGCTTTAAAGACGTCAGCGAATTTAGGCAGACGATTGATCAAATGAACGACGAATCATGCACGTGAGGTTTTTGTGGAAATAAATCAAACGATCAAAGGCAAGCGACGGGCTCGAAAGCTCGCGCTGCAAGCACTCTATCAATGGCTCATGTCAGGTGCTGAACTGTCGGAAATTGAAGCGCAGTTTCGAGTGGCCAATGACATGAATAAAGTGGANNCGTGCGCGATTGAAGGGGCTTTTATTCCGTTTCTAGACCGGCCGATTCAGAGTTTAAATCCGATTGAATTGACGGTATTGCGCATTAGCGCGTTTGAGCTATTGCATTGCCCTGAAATGCCCTATCGAGTGGTACTGGATGAATCCGTCTCCCTTGCCAAGGCCTTCGGTTCGCAGGATGGGCATCGTTACGTCAATGGCGTGTTGAATAATCTAGCGCGTCAGGTCAGAGCGACTGAAATCAGCCTTGGTCATGGATGAGTTTTCACTGATAGAACGATTTTTTAAATCCATTGCATCGGATAGGCCTGACGTTATCTTGGGAGTGGGGGATGATGCGGCCATACTGAATGTGCCAAAAGATCATCAGTTATTGGTGAGCTGTGACACGCTCGTGGCAGATGTGCATTTTTGTACCGATTGGGATGCTTACGACATTGCATACAAAGCCGTGATGGTGAATATCAGCGACATAGCCGCCATGGCAGGCCGCCCGAGTTGGATCACATTGGGCCTGACCTTGCCCACGTTAGACGAAGCATGGCTTCAACGGTTTTCAGACGGCTTGCGTGCAGCACTCCTCCCATACCCAGTGGCTTTGATTGGTGGTGATACCACGCGCGGCCCCATGAGCATGACGTTGACCGTGCATGGATTTGTGCCGGTAGGCCGCGCGGTTCGCCGCAGTGGAGCGCGTCCTGGAGATATTATCTATGTCACGGGGGAACTGGGGGCCGCAGCCCTTGCGGTTGATTTTTTGACGCGCGAGGGGTGTGATGCACAGGATTGGCCCTTGTTGCTCGATAAATTACAACATCCCACACCCCGCGTCGATTGGGTCGATTACCTGCAAACCCACGCCACGGCATGCATCGATATTTCAGATGGCTTAAGTGCTGATCTCCATCATATTTGTACAGCAAGCCTTGTGGGTGCACGCCTTACGGTCGATCAAATCCCTGTTCATCCGTTGGTTAAAAAGTATAAGCAAGGGCATGCGCTTGATTTTGCGCTCAGTGGGGGGGATGATTATGAATTGTGTTTTACCATTCCTCCTGCGCGAGAGGCGACGTTATTGCGTGAGTTGGCATCCGCAGGCCTGCAGGGGTATGCTATTGGTACGATTGAGGCCACAACGGGCCTTCGGCTGAAGAGGCCTGATACTGAATGTGTGCCACTCTCCCCGCGTGGGTATGCTCATTTCTAGGACTTTATATGTTGAAGATTTCAAATCGCACCTTGTCTGCCCGCGTATGGCAAGACCCTAGTTATTTTATTGCATTTGGGTTTGGCAGCGGACTCATGCCCATAGCACCCGGCACGTGGGGAACGCTTGCGGCCATGCCAGTGTATTTATTACTGGCAAATAGTGGATGGGTCTTCTATTCAGTGGCCACTTGCCTTGCCTTTATTCTCGGTGTGTTTGTGTGTGGTCGTGTGTCGCGAGATCTAGGTGTCCATGATTATTCTGGCATTGTTTGGGATGAGGTCGTTGGGTATTTGTTAACCATGTTCCTAGCCCCTCCCGGTTTCATCTGGATGTGTATTGGGTTCGTGCTATTTCGTGTGTTTGATATTTGGAAACCGCAACCGATTGGTTGGGTGGACCTGCGTGTGAAGGGCGGATGGGGCATTATGCTGGATGATGTCTTAGCCGCTATTCCAGCTTGGGGTATTTTGCAATTGTTGGCCTGGGGTGTTCAATGAATGCAAATCATAGAGAACTCATCAGTATAGCGTTGACCGTTGGGATTGTTGCCTTTACCTTGTTCATTATTCACCGGTTTATTCCCTCATTGATTTGGGCGGGTATTATTGTGATTTCGACATACCCTCTCTATAGCCAATGGAAGCGTTTGTTTGGTGCACGGGATAATCTGTCGGCTTTATTGTTCACGCTGATCATGGTGTTACTGCTGATTATGCCTTTAAGCTGGTTGATTTCCGTTCTGGTCAATGAATTGCAGCTGTTTATTAATTATTTGCAATTGGTCAATCGAGAGGGCGGTCAGGCGCCGGACTTTATTCGGGAGTTGCCTTTTGTGGGGCATTACTTGGTCACGTACTGGGATCAAAACATAGGCCACCCCGGAAATGTAAAGTATTTCTTGTCGAATCTGCATTTGTCACTGACGCCAACGAGCTACTATATCACGGCCGTAGGGACGAGCCTCGCTCATCGCAGCGTGCAGGTGGGATTTACCTTGTTGAGCCTCTTCTTTTTTTATCGTGACGGAAGCGCGCTTTTCCAACAAATCAACCATGTGGGCGAAGTGTGCTTAGGGCTGCGATGGTTTCGTTACGCGGACAGATTGCCTGCAGCGCTCCGAGCGACAGTGAATGGCACGATTGCGGTCGGGATTGGTGTCGGTGTGCTCATGGGGATCTGCTATGGTTTAGTGGGGTTCCCAGCACCTACGTTGGTTGGATTTGTTACAGCGTTTGCTGCGATGATTCCGTTTGCCGTTCCTGTGGTGTTTGCTTTGGTGGCCTCCATTTTATGTTTTAATGGCAGCATGATTGCAGCCATCATTGTGATCATTTGGGGAACCTTGGTCATGTTTGTGGCGGATCACTTTATCAAGCCGGTCCTCATTGGCGGTGCGACTCAATTGCCATTTCTTGCGGTTTTGTTCGGCATTTTAGGAGGGGTTGAAACACTGGGCTTCCTAGGATTGTTTGTCGGTCCCATTATTATGGTATTGTTTATTACCCTTTGGTATGAATCGCAGGGTTGCTTGCAACCGCGCCGTACCTAACCTAGGATTGCTGGATGTATCAAGTGGTTTTTTATGGATTAATGGCCTCGCCTCCAACCAAGGCACACCAGTTGATTCTGAAGCAACTGCAGGCCAGCTATCCACCGCAACAATATACCATCGACTATGCCCATGATGTGGAAAATAATAAACCGCTTTGCACGGTTCGCAATGATGCCGATGAGATAGTGTTTAGCGGTGCTTTGGAATCATTGGGCATATCAGAGCCGGTGGCTGATGTTGGCTCACGCGTTTTAGAGCGCTCGATTAAAAGAACATTGGCAAAACGTGATCGCATCGATTACATAGAGATCTGCTGCGTGCCATCAGCAGATGGTCCTCCCGTGTTAGGTAAGTTGCCATCCGCACAAAATACACATCGGCAAACAATGATAGAAATGGCTGCAGCGGAGGTGGATGAAACAAGTATCATTGTGTCTGACATGGAAATCGTTTTAAGTCAACTGATAGGGCTGCCTTCTTATACAGCGAATAGCCTGATTGTATTGCGGGATGGGTTATGTGGGCTATTAAGTCGGCCTGAAAATTTGCTCACCTCGGATGAAAAGAAACAGTCAACGGCACAACGAAAGGCCCTTTTAAATGAAAGAAAAAAATCCATCTCGCATTATTTAGAGCATCCTACGCACGAGTGGCTCACGCCCCATGGATTGATTGATGAGGCCTCTCAGGTAACGCTAGTAATGGGATCTGATGCATTTAACCGCCTTGAGAAATGGTTTGATGCATCAACCGTTGTTGCCTACGCGAACGAAATCGTTGTGATTGATCGGGAGGGAAGCAAGCCATTAGCAGATGTTTCAAATTATTCATCAACCGCATTTCGTGATCAAATCGCAATCAATGCAAT
>DNVL01000165.1 GCA_003507515.1 Legionella sp. | reverse complement strand
TTGAAAGTCCTGCGGATGTTGCCGCCATTGAACAAAGCAGCGCCTATCAGGGTTGCTACTATGTCCTTATGGGAAAAATTTCTCCATTGGATGGGATAGGTCCTGACCATATTGGTTTGCCACGACTGCAACAGTTGGTTGTGAATGAGAATATCAAAGAAGTCATCCTGGCATTAAGCCCCACGATAGAAGGACAAACAACGGTCTGCTTCATTCAGTCACTGTTGAGTTCATCCGCGGCGCACATTAGCCAGCTGGCGCACGGCATCCCTTCTGGGGGGGAATTGGAATTTCTGGATTCAAACACCATTGGTCATGCATTGCGTAATCGCGGTGCTATACCCCTATAGGACGATACCCCAGTTGGGTACACGATTTAATCGCAACGGATGACGACACCTTATGAAAACAAAACGCATGGTACGCCCATGCATTGCTCTGTTCATTTATCTTCTCTCGGCCCATTCCATTGCATTCGCTGCAATGGAAAATAAAATACCGCGGATTTGGCTGAAGCACAATCCGCACTCCCATGCCGTTATTTCGTACCTTGCATGGCAAAATTTCCTCTCACACCATGTGATTAGAAATCCAGAAGGGATTCATCTGATTGACTACCCGAATCTGAATCCACACGATCTAGATACACTAAAAAAGCATTTAGCGCACATGTCAACCATTGATATTACGCGTTACAATCGCCACGAACAATTGGCCTTCTGGATCAATCTTTACAATGCATTAACCGTTCTGACCGTGGCAGAACACTACCCCATTTCCAGTATTCAAGAGATTCATATTACGCCTGGATTATTCAGCACAGGCCCGTGGGGTAAACATTTGATCACGATTCGAGGAGTAGCCTTATCGCTCAATGATATTCATCAACGCATTATTCGCCCTATATGGAATGACCCACGCACCCATTATGCGCTCAACAATGCAACCATGGGTGCTGCTAACATTAGCCAGCAAGTGTTTCAAGGAAACAGGCTTAACGAACAACTGAATGCAGCAGCAATTGAATATATTAACTCATTAAGAGGCGCGCATGTTATCGAGGGTAAATTAATCGTATCAAAATTATACGCATGGTTCATTGAAGACTTTGGTGGGAACGAGCAGGGCTTGATTGCCCATCTGTTGCCCTTTGCAAACCCTCCTTTAAGGCGTAAATTAATGCAGATAAACGCTGTTAATATGTATGTGTATAATTGGCATCTCAACTCCACGACTATCTCCTCATGAACCATAGGCATCTATACCGCAACACTTTTGTTCAGTTTTTACTCTGGAATTATGTCTTTTTCGGTCTGCAGTTGGCTTATATTTTATCTCGGAACCGGGGCTTCATCCATACCATTGCGCTCCCCAACCTCATCTATCTTGAATGGGTCTTTACACTGGTCATGCATTTATGCCTCTATTTATTGCTGTCTGTGGTGCAGACGATGCTTCTTTGGGGCATATTGCAATACTCCAGCCGCTACACTGATCGCTGGCAGGTCACCATCTGGGCTCTTTCCATTCTTTCACTGCTTTTCAGCAATGCTTATTTTTTCCCCTTAAGTGCCTTTGGGCGTTTGTTTTTATCGGAATTACCCTCAACGGTGCGACTAGTCGGGCTGCTCATCCCAACCCTTCCGCTGGGTTTGCTGGCCATGAATGCACTCCTTTTAATGGTATGGACACACCCCAAAACATTGGCACTCATCGCACTGCCCTTTGCTGTCGTGTTATTTTGGCAACAGATAAAACCCATGCCCGCAGTTCAACTGTCTCCCAAAACCAATATTATTGTGATTGGTGTGGACTCATTAGCGCCTACAGCCATGAGCCTTCACAATACCCCCGAAATGATCGGTTTCACGCAAAACGCGGTTCTCTTTCAAGAAACCATCAGCCCTCTCGCACGCACATTTCCAGCATGGTCTAGCATTTTAACGGGGCTCTATCCTCAACACCACCACGCGCATTATAATTTAATGCCGCAAGGTCAAACAAACAGTAGCGCAAGCATTGCATGGGATTTGCAAAAAGCCGGTTTTGAGACCATTTTTGCCACAGATGAGCGACGCTTCAGTACCATTGACAAAGACTTTGGATTCCAACGAGTGGTCGGCCCAAGATTGGGCGTCAACGATCATATACTCGGGACATTCAATGACTTTCCTCTCAGTAACCTCCTCATGAACGCCCCGATTTCACGCATGCTATTCCCTTATAATTACATGAACCGGGCCAGCTATTTTTCGTATTACCCCAGCACGTTTGATAACGCATTGANNCGCCACACATTAATCTCTCGCGTTAAAACGACCCCTTTGTTTCTTGCCGTTCATTTTACCCTGCCGCACTGGCCCTACGCGTATGCAGCATCAGCACCCACGCTTGTAAAAAACAAATCTAGCTTAACTGAGCGCGAGCAATTATTTTCAGAAACCCTGCAGCGAACAGACAAACAAGTGGCCCGCCTGTTGCATACGCTAGAAACACTAGGCTACCTTGAAAACAGCCTGATTATTCTCTTAAGTGATCATGGCGAAACATTCTACACGCCGGTTTCTCGTCAAACGGAGGCGCGCCACTATCAAGGGCAAGGGCCCAGCCCGTTTGTTGATTATTTAAAACGCAAAACATCCACCACCCTTGAACGCAGTTCAGGGCATGGCTCTGATTTGCTGAGTGCCACACAGTACCACTGTTTATTGGCCTTCAAAATGTATCAGCATGGCCAGCTCATCAGCATTCCCAGCGTCATAAAAACCCGTGTAAGCTTGATTGACATCGCGCCTACCATTCAAGATCGGTTACATCTCCCCGCCCGTGTACCTGTCGATGGCATTTCCCTGCTAAAGGTCTTTCGTCATCCTGCAACCCCTCTTCCTGCCCGCGCCTTTATCATGGAAAGTGGCATGTTACCCAATCAATGTTTTACGCATAAAAAAATACAGGAATCTGCGAAAAAATATTATTCCGTTAACCGAAAAAATGGGCAAATACGGCTTAAATACGACAAGCTAGGCGAGCTTGATGCGATGAAATTGTATGGCATGATTGAAGGCGATTGGGTGCTGGCAATGTACCCTGATAACAACGAATACATCCCCGTGATACAGCGATTAAGCGATGGCGCCTGGGACGATAAACTGACCGGGGCATTTGCTCACGCATCCCCGGCTTTACGCATGCTCAATCAAATGCAACGGTTCTATGGTTTAGACTGGATAGCAATAAAAATTATCGTTAAAGGGCGGGCGACCATCGTGAAAAACAACCGTGAGGACGCTGGCTTCATCAAACACATATGATTGTGTAAGGCAACCATAAATACCGTCCATGAATGTCAGTCGCTCATTTTCTCGTACACCGGTAAAACGAACCAAATAAGTGCCTGCCGCAAAAGAAGGGGTACAACCCTGTTGGCCCGATCCCACCACGCTGCTGGTGGCAATGGTCTGCCCTGTTTCGGTCATCACCGAAAACACGCCCCCGGTCCAGAGGGTGTCCCGACTCACAACCGCGCATAATTTCGCGGCAAAAGTGGCCTGATGGATAGAAAATACGGCGATCAATAGCATGCACCATTTTATTTTTTTCATGAGAAATCCTTTCGTATCGAGTTCAATCCAATGCTGATTTATATTCAGCCCGTTACAACAACTACGCAAGGCCAAGTGTTACGCATAAGACCGCACATGATCGAGACCTCAATCACCAGCTCGTCTAAGACACCTCGCGAGAATAATGGTAACACACAATTGTTCTCCTGTTGTGAACATGATACGCACTAAACACGTCGCTTTTTGACAACCCTCATCACGCGAACACTTTTAATCATATTATCCCCCACTTTCAACACCTCCACTTGATAATTCTCTATCTGAAGGCAACAATCCGCGGGAGGAATATAACCTAAATATTCAATGATC
>DNVL01000228.1 GCA_003507515.1 Legionella sp. | reverse complement strand
TGAACTCCTTGAAAACGTGCGCGGAAAAGACGTGTTCGTGATTCAATCCACCTGCGCACCCGCCAATGACAACTTGATGGAACTGCTCAGCATGGCAGATGCCTTGCGACGATCTTCAGCCGGTCGCATAACAGCGGTCATGCCTTATTTTGGTTACGCGCGACAAGACAGGCGCGTTCGGTCCGCACGCGTTCCCATTACCGCTAAAGTCGTTGCCGATATGTTAGCCTCCGTTGGCATCTGTCGGGTGCTGACGGTTGATCTGCATGCCGATCAAATCCAAGGTTTTTTTTACATGCCCGTGGATAACGTTTATTCAACGCCCATCATGCTGGAAGATCTCAAGAAGAAGAATCTCAGCAACTTAATGGTTGTGTCTCCTGATGTCGGCGGTGTCGTTCGCGCTAGAGCCATGGCTAAACTCTTGAATGATGCCGAATTGTCTATTATTGATAAACGACGCAGCGGACCGAACAAATCGGAAGTGATGCACATCATTGGTGAGCCTTCAGGCCGAAATTGCATTATTATTGACGACATCGTCGACACGGCTGGCACCATGTGTTCTGCGGCCGAGGAGCTCAAAAAGAGTGGCGCGATAAGTGTTCGTGCGTATATCACTCACCCCGTACTCTCTGGATCTGCCATTGATAATATTACGCGCTCAGTTTTAGATGAAGTGGTTGTAACCGATACCATTCCTTTATCTGATGCTGCATTGAGTTGCAGTAAAATAAGGGTCATTAGCCTTGCTGACATGCTTGCACAAGCAATCAAGCGTGTGAATGTGGAAGAATCGGTTAGTTCGATGTTTACGGAATAATAACCTTATTGAATCGTCGGAGTACTCCGACGATTCAATATTGACTGCGCTTTAGTCGCGAGTCCCTACATATTTATCATCAAAATAATGGCGCAGTTTTGTCCTCAACGTGCCCCTGCTAATGCCCAGCATGATTGCAGCCCGAGATTGATTGTATTTGCAATGTTCCATAACCGCACGAAACAATGGGGTTTCAATCTCTTCTAAAACGAATTGATATAAATCAACGGGATCAGTGCCTTTCAGCTCGGAAAAATATTTTTGAACAGATGTAGTTACACTAGCGGCTAACGATGCTGTTGTTTCTAACGCCTCATTACTGATTGTTGTCATTCTTTTCAACCCCTTCTTATAAAAAAATGCATTTTATCGGACTGAGCAACTCATAACAAGCGTTAGTTGCTCAAAATTTAATTTAAAACTGCATCATTGCAGGATTAAACGGTTTTCCATTCACGCGCAACTGTCCTCCTGCCAATTTAAGCACAATGACATAGTCATTGCCTTCTAGTGATAACAGTCCTGAACTCACTAACTTCAACAGTTGCTCATCCGTCTGTGCCATCGCTTGTAGCTCAACATCAGCCGCTGCTGGAACAGCCACTTGACTTTGCATTTGCAACCGACGCTTCGCCTCATCATTCAAGAATTTCTTCACCACCGCCGCACTCAACGTCAGTTTCCCATCGCCTTTTATCGATTGAATCAATTGAAAAGGATTATCAGACACAGCGTTCGGCAATGACAATAAGAGGTTTCCTTTGATGCCCCCTTCAGGCGTGCCAATGCTTAATTCATTCACCGCAAATTGAGCACCCTTGCTCACGAGTTTCGGTAGCTCCGGCAGCATGGAGAGCAGTGCTTGATGTCGCTCTGCCTCAGTCCCTTGTTGCATATGATTGGTTTGATGATTGATTTTAACCAGGGTGTCCGCATCAAGATTGCGAATAGAAACATCCAAGAGGATTGGGCTAAATGATTTCCCTTCATTATAGAAAGTATCCAATGTAAGTTTAAATTGATAATCTAGCAAATCACCTTGAATATGACTGCTGGAATGGATGTTTAAATTTTGAACTTCAAATGTTTTCTGATCCCCATTCATGACCACCATGGAGGGAAAAACAACATCCGCATCCCCTATATAGAACGCTAATTTGGTTCGATTTAGATCATATTTTACATTGGTCTTACCCGCTGTAGCGGTGATCATCCCATCTTTAAAGCGCATGCCATCGAGTATGATTTGACCCTGAAGATGATTTGCATGCGCGCTCACTTGAAGATCGCTCGTTATCCCCAACAAATCAAATTCTTTTTTCCCTTGCATCGTGATTAACTTAAACCCAGTCAATTCTGAAAGAATGCTGCTGTTATTTAAATAACTAATAAACACGCTTAAATTTAGATGCGGCTTGGTTGAATCGGCTGTAAACGTTTCTTTGAATTGACGCTCATAGGTTTCTGGAATCGTCATGTCGCTGTGTGCGTAGCCCAATCCGAACAACCATTGAGAGTCTGCATAAATCATCGGACCATGGTAAATATCCAGCGGTATTTTCAGTGCAATATCAACGGCAGGTTGTGTGGACTCTTGACCGGTGGAATCTTTGAATGTTCGTGCAGGAATATGAAACCGCGCATTCAACAACGCATACGATCGATAGAAGCCGCGTTTGTATTCTGCCACTTCAAACGCCCATCCATTCGATTGATCAAGCAACGCAATATTTTTTTTAAGCGTACGTTCCGTGACAATGCCCGTTCCATAATAACTTCCAAGGATTAAAACGGCTAAAAAAACCGCTAACCCTGCTATTTTTTTCATGTCTATCTCCAGTCTATTGTTACGTCAAATGTTACGTCAAAAAAATACGGCACAGCATTAAACCACGAGAGCGAATATCTTGAAAGCGATAAATCAAACGGCCTCAACTGGATATAGATGGCANNACTCAGGGACCAAACTTTTTAACAAGATCAGTAACTCGTCATTTTGGCAGACCATGCACGCGGTATTCATCATCCGAAGCGTCTGTGCAAGCGCATCCCAATCCATTTCACGAAATTGTGCTTTAAATAGTTTTTCATGTGCCGTTTGCTCTAGTTGTTCCGAATCGTGAAACAGCTCCTCGAACAGTTTCTCGCCAGGTCGAAGCCCTGTGTATTGAATAAGAATGTCTTTGCCTGGGATTTTGCCCGCCAAGCGAATCATTTGCTCCGCCAAATAACTGATTTTAATGGGTTCCCCCATGTCCAGCACAAAAATCTCACCTCCGACCCCATTGACTGTCGCTTGCAGAATCAATTGAGAAGCTTCAGGAATGGTCATGAAGT
>DNVL01000257.1 GCA_003507515.1 Legionella sp. | reverse complement strand
GCGCCGAAAGGCGCGTTTTTTTTATTATTTATTTACTCGCTCAATTAATCTGTGATTGAATATGGGCTTGGACTTGATGGAAACACTGACATGTTGCAAAAGCTAAACGAACGAATTCAAGGTTTGGTGGCGTGGATTGTCATCAGCCTAGTCGCAATAACGTTTACATTATTTGGTGTAGATTACTACATGCAGTCTCATCATGAATCCAGTGCACAAGCGGAGGTTAATGGCGAGCCCATTACAAAACAAGCGTTTGATCTAACTTATCGTCGCGCGCGCCAGTCTCGTTCGTTACCTCAATTGAGTGCTGCTCGCGACAATCAATTCAAGCAGCAACTGTTAAAAGAAATGATAGTCAATACCGTCACAGTTCAAGCCGCCCACGCAAACGGATTTGAGGTCAGTCCTGCTCAAGCGGATGCGGCCATATTGAGCATTCCTCAGTTTCAAGAAGAAGGTCATTTTTCAGCTGATCGCTATACACAGGCTCTTAACGGTGCACTGTTCACGCCTCAGTCCTTTCAAAAGGAAGTTCGGCAAGGCATGTTATTGAACCAACAACGCTTTGCACTGATTGGCACGGCCTTTGTGTTGCCAGGAGACATCGAACAATTTGTCAAACTCTACATGCAAACGCGAGACTATGATTATGTGACCGTGCCTGCTAGGCAATTCTCAGATCATATCAGGGTGTCCGATGAGGCCATTGCGGCCTATTATCAAGCGCACCCCAAGGCGTTTTTATCTCCTGAGGAGGTTAGTATTGATTATGTTCGTTTGTCATTGCCTGAGATTAAAAAAACCATTGATATTTCTGAGCCACAAATCAGGCAGTATTATGATGAAAACAAGTCGACTATGACAAAACCATATTTGGATGTGAAAGCAGATATACATGAGCAACTCTTGGCAGAACGTGCACAAACCCTCTATGCGCAAACGTTAGAACAGTTGTCTGATGTGAGTTATCAATCGCCAGACACACTGAAGCCCACGGCTAAATTGTTAGGATTGACCATCGAAAGCACGGGTCTTTTTTCGCGCGTGGGTGGAGATGAGCCATTGCTTAAAAATAGACTCGTTGTGGATGCGGCATTTAGTCATGATGTCTTGGAGCTCGGCAATAATAGCGATCCAATCCAATTGGACAATGACTCTGTGGTGGTGTTGCGAGTGAACAAGCACGTATTAGCATCGGAAAGAAGCTTAAACGACGTAAAGGACATGATCAATAAAAAACTAGTGAAGAAAAATGCAGAGAAAGAAGCCATGGAGATGGGCCTCGCTCTGATAAGCCATAAAGATGATTTGTCTCAACAAAAAAAATTAATGGAAGAAAACCATTTGGTATGGAAGGTGGTGAAGTTAGCAGGCCGTGATGGCGATGAGAAAATGCAATCCGTCAATGAAATCGCTTTTAATTTACCACGTGTAGATGACATTGCGGGAGGCCGTCTTCCAAATGGTGATTACGTGGTTGTATCTCTGAAAGCCATCAATAATGGACGCCTAGACCGGCTGGACCACGAACAATTAGCCAGCATTACACAACAAATTGAATCGAACAATGGTGTGATGGACTATGAATTGTATGTGAATGGTTTGATGAGCAAGGCAACCATTGTTTCACACTGATACATCTGGTCCCTTCAATTGCTGATGGTTTTGTTTATCAGCAATTGAACGGGTATATCCATCTGATTTGATAATGCTATTGTAAAATAGTTTTCAGATTTAATTCTTGGGTTAATTTATCAATAAAACGGGTATGGTTTTGTTGACGCTCCCTTTCATTGGGTGCAAGATTCGTTTGATTATCTATGTAGAGTAAAGCATTGACTTGATCGTTTCCGGGTAAAATATAAGCGCATATGTCAACGGAGAAGTCTCCTCCTAGTCGATAGGTAAATGAAACGTCATTCTCTAACGTTAATTGCTCGATAAGCGTACGCATAGAATGTTGTGGTTTTTCATTGGCGCTAACAGTCATTGGGTATAAAATAAACAGTCTGTCGAAATCCAGTTCTTCGTGCCGGCCTTTACGAGGCGAGGCAATCGCTAACGCCTTCATTTTTTTCATATATTGGTCATAACCATAAGGAAAAGAGCCCTCATATTGAAAAGTGCCTAACGTCTCGATTGAGGGGCATTTCATCTGATCTGCAAATGCAGCCTGGGTGCTTATCAATAAAATATTTAAGGCGATCATTGGTTTAATAAAACAACGCATAAGAAACTCCTGATGTTCGTTTGAATTCAGCACATATTAACACATCGTTATCTATTTTCCCTAGAAGGTGATTGGGGCGTGTGGTGAATCTTTGCCATTTAAGTTAAGATTGATGGAATCATAATAAAGTCGAGTAAATACCGATGGTTGAACCCATAGATCCCTCAGCGCGCAAGGCATTGATCACAGACGAGCCCCGGAAAATGCGAGCAGAGTTGGAAGCAAATCCCGCTACAATGATGGAGAATATTTATCAACTCTCGTGGCGTTGGGCGGACTTTCATTTGTTCATCATTAACCCAACGTTTGAACACCTTGTCCCGCCGATTCTGATTCAACCGGAAACAATTCCCGGCACGAATGAACTGGAATTTGTTTATCCAATCCATGATCATGGTTGCACATTAAGCACCTCTAAAGGCAATGAAATGTATGATGTTGGCCTTTCTATGTGTAAATTGTATTATACGATTGAAAAAATCATCTATATTTTAGTTGAGCGCTTAAAAGGGGGCGGGGTTGATACAAAAACCGAAGTGCAAATTGCGTTTGATGGGCATGAATTAGCGCAGCGAAAAGGATTTGAATCCATTATTAACTTGAACTACAACGTGGTGATTACCAATTTTGATCCAGGTTTATGGGGTGAGCGCTATCTTCAAATTGCAAAACGGCTTGCAGACAAAGGCTATGGTTACCCGCCGGAGTCGCCACGTGAAATCTACCGTCAATC